>DASSXK010000658.1:0-2083 GCA_035703945.1 Ktedonobacteraceae bacterium
AAGAACGATAAGGAAACGGTTGTAGAAGGAGGCGCTTCTTTGTTCAAACAGCGCTTCCATGAATCGACACTGTGTGGCTTTGAACGCACTGGAACGCTTCTGCTCATAGGACCACACATGGAGGGAGCGTCCTGCCCATGAGGAAGATGTGTGATCGCGCACAGGGCACTTCTGGCGGGACGCTGACCCAGGTCAGGCAAACCACCTCCATCGGAAATGGGAGGCTCTGTAAGCAACATGGAGAAGTGGGCTTCAGGGATTAGCTTTGAGGTTGGCTGTGGAGAAACCTTTGGTCTCCTGTTGCTTTTTGCGAATGCTTAGCGTATCATATAGTTAGATTGTCGAAGTGATTGATAAATCAACATAATTATCTGCCTTCATAATTTTTTATGATACTCACCATTTTTGTCTGACGATAAATTTGTAGCTTGTGAAAGGGATTCAATGCAATCTTCACGTATTCCAATCTCCGAAACTGATCACGAGGAAACTCAGAATCAAGATCTTCCCTTGCAAGGGGAGAAGCCACTTCATCGTGATAATTACCAATGGACCGCCCTCTCGGTCACAACTGTGGGAGCTTTGCTCGCATCTATTCAGGGTTCAGCTCTACTGATCGCCCTTCCGAATATTTTGCAGGACCTCCAGACTTCGTTCTTTGTTATTATGTGGGTGTTGATGGGGTACCTGCTGGTTATGACGGTCATGACGCCAATTGTTGGGCGATTGGCAGATATCTGGGGTCGGAAAAAGCTCTATAACGCCGGTTTTCTGATGTTTACGATCGGCTCGCTGATTGGCGGTCTGGCCCAACCTCAGTTTCATGGCAGCGACCTGATTGTAGGACGCGTTATTCAAGGTATCGGCGGCGCTCTGTTGATCACAAATTCGACTGCGATTGTGACCGATGCTTTCAAAAAGGGTCAGGTTGGCCTGGGACTTGGTGTGAACCAGATCGCTGGTGCGGCAGGTTTCTTGCTGGGTCCGATCGTTGGTGGCTTGCTGACGGAAGTTTCCTGGCGCTGGGTTTTCCTGATCAACGTTCCGCTGGGGCTGTTTGGTATGCTCTGGGGCATCTGGCGCTTGCGTGAACCGGCAAGAGCTGCTGGCCGCCAACATATTGACTGGATTGGTATTGTCACATTGTCGGTTGGTCTGGCAGGCGTGTTGCTGGCGATGACGATGCTGGCCTTCCCGATGCTGCCTCCGGCCGCGACACTGGCCTTGCTCGTGATTGGAATTATCAGCCTGATCCTGTTTGGCATCATCGAGCCAAAGGTAAAAGAGCCGATTGTGCAGTTGCGCTTGTTCAAAGATCGCCTGTTTTTGATGGCAAGTCTGAGTGGATTGTTGAACGGTATCGCGCGTGGTGCGGTCCTGTTCCTGCTGATCTTCTTCTTGCAGGGTCCTTATGGTAAAGATCCTCTGACGGCAGGTTTGATGCTGACTCCCTTTGGCCTGGCTTTCATGCTCATTGGTCCTTTGAGTGGACGGCTATCGGATCGCGTTGGTTCAAAATTGCTGGCTCCGATCGGACTTGGGATCTCAGCGATTGGTTTGCTGGGGCTGGTCTTCGTGGGACCTAACACGTCATACTGGCTGCTCTCGCTGTTTATGGCTTTGATGGGTGGTGGTTCGGGCTTCTTTGTCTCGCCGAATACCAATGCGATTATGAGCTCGGTTGAGCCACAGACGCGTGGTGCGGCGGCAGGCTTGCTGAACATGCTGAATAATACCGGTCAAATGCTGAGTATCGCGATTGTTTTCCCTATTGCTTTGAGCAATGTGCCGCAGAAAGCCATGATGCAGGTATTCATCTATGGTGGTGGTATGGGCAAGTTCCCGGCGGCTCTGGCGATCTTTATGAGCGGACTGCATACGGCCTTCCTGGTATCGTGCGTTATCAGCGTTGTCGCGATGGTTGTGGCGGCTCTCCGTCCTTCTCATGGTTCGCACACGTTTGTCGCCGACTAGTATCTCCTTTTCAAAAAGCCGACCTTGCTATTAAGCAGCGGGTCGGCTTTTTTTGTTGTCTGTTTTGGGCAGGCCTGCTTCATACCTCTTGTGCTGATGTGAAAAAGTA
>DASSXK010000662.1:0-3670 GCA_035703945.1 Ktedonobacteraceae bacterium
AAACAGGCTCATAGGGGCTATCGTTAATCTCGCAGCCAGCAATGATCGGGACTTCTTCATCAAGTAAATTCATCAGGCTGCGTGCCATACGGGTTTTCGCCTGGCCGCGTTCTCCCAGGAAGATAATATCTTGCCCTGAGAGAATAGCATTTTCGACCTGAGGAATCACGGTATCTTCGTAGCCAACAATTCCAGGGAAAAGCTCTTCCCCATCACGTATCTTCTGGATAAGGTTTTTTCGCATCTCCTCCTTTACGGAGAGCACTTTATATCCACTTTCACGCAACTCACTTATCGTACGCGGTCGAGTAGTAATGGTCATGCCGCTTCTTGCTACCTTTCTTGGGGGCTGGTTTTGTGTGATGCATGGCTGGGATAGGGGGTTGGAACCAATCCTGCACGATCCCACTAGACCAAAAAAACAAGTGGAACCATATGTATTCTACCTTCTGATTACATAAATCGCAAGGGTCACGCATTTACGAAGCCGCATTCCGCAGCATGCACACCCCTTTATTGCTTCTCGCGAACTTTTTTATGCAGCCCGTGATTACCTCTTCAACACAAGCCCATCAAGGACCGACTGTCACGGGAATCATCAGGTCCCCCCCATCATACAAAATATTCATAAAATAGGTCCCCATTGCATTTACCGAAGAGCAGGAAATCGTCGCAAGAATTGATAGACCCGGTGGTAGCAAATAGACGTTCATCGGGCTGGTTATATTCAAGCCTGGAGAGGTTCGCGTTTTATCCTCAATCCAGAGCAACAGGCTCGTTCCTGTATTCGTCAGCGTGATAACAATTGAGTGCTGTGTCAGGCAATTGTTAGCATAAGAAAGTGGCACAGGTAACGGATCGACGGCCAGATTGGCATTGCCCGGACTTGGATCAGGAGTGGGGACTGGGGTATTCACAATGATAGGAGTAGAAATTGGAGTTGGGTTCACTTTCGGCGTAGGAATCGGGGTGAGGGTTACTCTTGCACTCACAGGCGTTGGCGTTCCAGTCGCGCTGGCAACCACTGACGCCTGAACTGTTGGCGTTACTCCTGTAGCACTTGGAGCCGGGGTACGGGTCGCGATGACCGGGGTGCCAGGCCCAGAAACAGGCTTACACGCTGGTCGTGCAGGAGTGGAGGCACAATTTGTGCTGGCCTCATCACGGTTGGAATAGATTTGCACATCAGAAGACATGGATATCCTGAATGTAAGCACCCCCAATGCCCCCAACAAGACAAGCACACCCAATAAATCAAGCGCCAGGCGCAACCTGAGTTGAGGAGTCATTTTACGGGCAGAGAAGATCTGGCTTTTTTCAAAGATCTTCAGCTCTAATGAAAAATATTTGGGGCGTATCCAGATCGGGGCTCTTCGCAAAACTGGTCGCAGTGGCTGCGTCGGTTGATCCGCGAGAAACACTCTTTTTTTAGACAAAACTTCCACCAACCCTTCCAAGCGTCACATAATACTTATTAAATTATACCTGTACGACAAAAAAATAGAGCAACAGGGGCCATTGCTCAAAATTAACACACCTACATACGATGAAATACAAAGAAATCTCCATCCACCAGTTCAGAACTGGATAAATAGAGATTTCAGGTTTTTCCGCGTTACAGGTAGGATCAGGTATGTTTGACCTTTGTACGGCCCGGTAGATGTTGTGGCACGCTTGTCACAATAATCCCCGGTCGGAACAGCAGCGCAGCTTTCAACTGCAAAGCGGTCTGATTGTGCAGAATATTTTCCCACCAGTGCGAGGCCACAAATTCTGGCAAAATGACCGTCAGCGTGTCATCGCTGTAGATCTCGTGCACCGAATCAATGTAGGCCAGCAACGGACGAGCCAGCGATCGATAAGGTGAATCAATCACCACCAGTTGGGTCTTTTCGTTCTCCGGTAAGGTATCCTGCCACTCCTTCCACCGCTCACGCACCTTTTCAGCATCAGCCGAGTCGATTGCGACGTGCACTGCCGTCAGATGCGAAGAGATCGAACGACCATAGGCGATCGTCTGGCGTGACACTCGATCCAGGCCCGCGATTGGTACAATCAGGCGGTGTCGAATATCGCCAGTGCGCACTGGCGTACCCGTTGTTCGCTCTTCCTCGACGGTATGATAGTGCTTGTGAATCCCCATAAAGGCCAGAACCAGGATCGGAATCAAGATCACGACGATCCAGGCCCCTTCAAAAAATTTCGTTGAAGAAATGACAGCGGCGACAAGCAGCGTTGTGACTGCCCCCACGCCATTGATGATCATACTTCGCAGCCAGCCCCGTTGGCGCCCCCGCAGACGCCACCAGTGCAGCACCATACCCCCTTGCGATAAAGTAAACGAGAGGAATACTCCAACTGCGTAGAGGTTAATCAGTTTGGTTGTATCACCTTCGAAGATTACCAGCAATCCACCGGCAAGCACCGCCAGAAAGACGATGCCAGTTGAAAATGCCAGGCGGTCTCCACGGAAGGCAAACTGGTGTGGCAAAAAATCATCCCGAGCCAGCAACGAAGCCAGCCGTGGAAAATCCGAATAGCTGGTATTGGCCGCCAGTGTCAGGATGAACAGGGTCGCAATCGTAAAGACCGGATACATAAAGGCCAGCGGACTATTGTTGAAAACATTTGCGGCGATCTGCGAGATCACAGTCGGGTTGCCAGCCTCATTTGGAACGATCCCATAGGACAATCCCAGCATAGTAATTCCAATAAACAGGACCCCCAGGATTATGGCCATACTCGCCAGGGTAATCGAAGCGTTGCGCGGCTCAGGTTTCTTAAAGGCTGGCACACCATTCGAGATCGCTTCCACCCCGGTCATCGCAGAACAACCGGCCGCAAAAGCTTTCAGAATGAGGAATAATGCCAGGGGCTGATCCTGCACAATCCCATGATACGGAGAAAACATCGGATGGCCCGCAATAAGAAATGATCTGACAGCCCCAACCGCAATCATAAACAAGGCACTGACAATAAATACATATGTTGGGATCGCAAAAATCGTGCCCGATTCGCGGACACCACGTAAATTCACGATCGTAATAAACGCAACCAGAAGCACATCGATCAAGACAACATATGGAGAGAGGCTACTAAAGAGGGATACCAGATTCTGTACGCCAGCGGAAATGCTCACTGAGACCGTTAAAATATAGTCAATCAAAAGTGAGGCGGCGGCAATCAGGCCAGGCAGGGTCCCTAGATTATCTTTCGCAACAATGTACGATCCACCACCGCCTGGATAGGCTGGAATCGTTTGCAGGTACGAAGTTGCAACGATAGCCAGCAAAGCCACGATAGCAAGACAAATTGGCAAAGTTGCCGTTAAATTCGCATGGGCCAGGAGGAGCGTCAACAAGATTGCTTCTGTTGCATAAGCCACGGATGAGATAGCATCCGATGAAAGCACCGCCAGAGCCTTGAACTTGCTCAGACGCTCATGCTCGGCCTGAATATTCGAGAGGGGCGCGCCAATCACAAGCCGCTTAACCGCCTGCGTGACCCGTTCACGTGCATTTCGCGGAGCCTCAGTGGCCGTGGTAGCCTCCAGCATACCGGTATCTATACGCCGAAATGCATTTCGACTCGGCCGCACCATCCGCACGCGCACATCACCCGGCAGTGTACCCTGGCGCTCTTCAAACCGCACCAGCAAGCTGGGGTCCTC
>DASSXK010000679.1:0-4160 GCA_035703945.1 Ktedonobacteraceae bacterium
GAACAGGATCTGCGTGTGATTGATGAATTGCAGCAAATGGGATTTGGTTCTGCGGATGGTTCGAAGGGTCGTCCAATTATGATCGTCTTGAATAAATCCGACCGACCCGAGCATTTGAATCTCGCTGAAATTGCGGGGATCTGGCCTGGGGCCTCGATTCAAGCCACATCAGTTTTGACGGGTATGGGTCTTGTCGAATTGGAGCAGGCCCTGGCAGATCTGATCCTGGGTGATGCGACCCTGCAAAACGAAAGCGTGCTTGTAACAAGCACGAGACATCAGGAGGCATTGAGACGTGCTGCCGAGCATCTTCAAGCGTCATTGAGTCCTTTAGAACAAGGGCTCCCGTTGGATTTTGTTTCCATTGATTTACGTGCGGCCTACGAGTCGCTGGGTGAAATTACAGGAGAAACCGCCGGTGAAGATCTGCTGGATCGTATCTTCAGGGAATTTTGTATTGGTAAATAAGCGCGTGTGGACTCATCACCAGACAATACTCAGCAGCTCTTCGCTTGATCTCCACTGTTTTCTGACTTCAGATCGCCTGGTAAGCCTGAACGAATTGGCTGCACCAGGCGCGTGAAAACCAGGTAGATAGCCGAAAAACTCTTCCTGGGAAGATCTCTCCTATCATGGCTATTATTTGAAAGGGCTTAGATGTGCAGAGCAATCTGAACCGAAGATCAATTATTTTGATTACAATCGTAGTTGTGGCCTGTTTGGTTTTGTTGACGTTGTCGATACGTCAGATGCTTGCAATTGTGAATGCGCAGAGTTCCAATGTGGATCAGCCGACTCCTGCTCCTACAGTGGCTCCCACCGTTGCTCCAACTTCCTTGACTTCACATGCCACAGTTACCCCTACCCCTACGCCCGCGCCAGTCCTTCACAACGGCCCGATTATGGGCGTAAATGGCGATCCCCGCTATAAATTTAATGGTATTTACTGGATACGCCTCTCTTATCTAAGTTGCGGAGCAGGTAATCTTAAGGGGAGTCAGCTAACCAATGCCATTAACAACTATCATCAGCAAGGTATTCATATTTTATTAATTATCTGTGGTCCCCTGAAAAGCGGCAACGATAGTGCACTGAAAGAAGTCGCTCACAGCGGTGCGGATGCCATTCAGTGCGGCAATGAGCAGATGAAATATGGACCCGATGCCTCGACATTTGCAGGCTTTTATAATGCCTGTGAATCCAATGCCCATGCTGTGCGTCCAGGTATCCCTGTCTTAATGGGCTCGCTTGATCCCCATGTTGGTGGAATTGATTATCAGCCCCTGGTTGATCAGGTGAGTTATCTGGATCAAATGCAAGCTGCGATGAATTCGCGTGTTCATCCTGGTGGTCATTGGAAGTGGCGTGATCATACAATCGGGCTCATTGATAGCTGGCATAATGGTTATCCCAGTGAGGCTACCAATAGTTTGAAGGGGCTGTTTGATTTCTGGGCTCAGCAGTTTAATGTGAATACAAGTAGGAATGGCCTGGGAAGACATCTCTGGGTGATTGAAGGAACCGGCTGCTTTCAGGGCTGTGGGCTGAATGCCTATGACTCAGCAGAGGTTGCGATCGCGCACATCTTGACTCTGACTACAGACGTGCAGACGGCAATAAATTACAATGTTCCTTTCTTTTACTTCAGCGGTGAGGATTTTATTTTAAGTGATGGCGTACTCTGGCCTATTGGTTTAATGGATGTTCGTGGACATCCAAAGCCATTACGCCAGGATCTATCAATGGGAGCCCGTACACTTGCTATGTCCTGTGGGGGGCATACAAGGATAGCCAAAGATCAGGTGCAATTGCTAGCAGATCTTTATGATGGGTGTCGCTTGCCTGGTAACTACATTGATATTTTGACAAGTTAGTCGCTTGTGAGTGCCAAAAAATAAGCAGAGGCCATGACGTTTACGCCAGCAGGCGAGCGTCATGGCCTTTGTGCTTACTATATGGTTACACCTGGATAAGCAGAAACTGCTCGCGGGCTTTGGCCGTCTGAGTCACCTGGCGTAAAAGCTCAGTGATCTGAGAGCCTCCCTGGTAGTGCCAGCCATCGGCTGTCATCTGGCTTGCGACCTGGTGAACCTGCTCACAGCCACGAACCAGTGAGAGATCGTAGTTCAGAAGCTGCCTGAGCAACGGTTCCTCTTGATGAAAACGCCACCAGATTCGATCCTGGTTTGGCACAACCATACCGCGAATTGAAGACTCCAACCTGGAAATGTTCTGTTGAAGCGCTTCAAGCTCACGGACCTTTGCCATTGCCTCGGCTGGCGGATCGGGATTTGCCCGTGTCAGAGGCGGAATATAGCGAAATTGGTAGTCGTTTCGCACGGCTGCCAGCAGCGCATTTGACTCTGACAGGAAGTAGCTGGCCCGTTGACGAACGAGCTGATCATCGGATCGGGCAATGTTGGTTGAGTTATAAAAATTGTAACCATAGCCAGTCAGCAGAAGTTGAAGCTGCTGAACTAGCGGATCATTCGATGGGCCTGAACTCATAACGTAATTGTCCTTTTCCCTCCTGAAAGGTAGCTATGAACGTGTTGGTGCAGGTGGTGGAACCGGATGAACCGGACGTGCAGCATTACCCTGAGGCGCTGCGGTGGGGGTCGTGTATCGCTCAGTGCTGATCGTACTTTGGGCTCCACTGATCTGGAAAGGTTGACCAATCGCCATATTTGGTGCCGAAACAACGCCGCGCTCGGCCATAATCATTGCGGTATAGTAGCGTACTGCATCCAGCTCGCTTAAACCAAAGGCTTTTAGCGCAATCAGGGCCTTCATGCGTTCGTCACGAGGATAGACCAGCACCTTGACGGTGCTAAGTGAGATGCCGTAAGTGGCAAGGAACTGCTGTAGATGCTGGTAAACAATTTGCGAGAGATCATGAATCTTCTCGTTCACCGATTCCAGCGGCGTAATTTGGACAAGCTGGTTCACGGCCTGCTCAATGACAGGGCCAGCATAAGAATTGATCTCTTCAATGGTTAGCGTGTGTCCTCGATAGGGCATGTGTTGTACGAGTTGGATTGCGTTCTCGCGTGTATCGACGTGGATATAGTAGTCAACGCTATAAATCATCTCCGCCATTTCGCGTGAAAGCGCCATGCCGCTTGTCTTGATGACCAGCTTGGCCCGGTTAATATAAAGTACCTCGTATTGCCAGGGACTCTGGCTTCCATAGAATGCTTGTTGGATGGAGCCAATCAAAGGACGATCAGGCGTTTGAATAGGAAATTGCCCCGTCTCATAAACGTTCAGAATCGCGCCCCGTGATTTAAGCACGCAAAAGTGATTGCTTTCAACCGTGAGCAATGAGCCATTCATGATATTGTTATCGGGATAATGCCAGAGCAGAATCTCTGGTCCCATTACTTCTTCGCCGTTTGCCGAGAGAGTCGAGATGACGTTCCGTACACCTACCATTGGTCCACTCCTTGTCTGGTTAAAGATCCACAATAAAAAAGCTAGCTAATAGAAACCCGGGTCCACCTATATTAACGATAAACATGTCGAAAAATAAACTATCGTTTTCCAGCCCTCATCGACGTTTGTACTAATTTAAGATGGACTTGCTAAAGGCCTTGACAAATCGCTATTCCTATGGCATACTATCGAAGTCGTCAAAAACGACACCCAAAAAATTCTCCCATCTGGCAGCAATGTCAGCTCTCCGAGAATCTTTTGTCCGGAACATAGTTTGTCTGGCCTTCAAGCCTGGTAAAATTATGGAACGGCTCACTGCCACGGTAAAGTGGCCCTCCTCAGAGAATCGGTTCTCTCCCGAGCTTCTTCCTTCCACAGGACTTTTTGGCCTGTTTGACGGAACGAATCGACGGCGAGCGCGCCTTCCGGCAACGGGATGCACGACCGACACGCGTTTCTGAGCGGACCGCGAAACTCCTCGGAAAAGGGCTTGACAAAGCACAACCGATGTGAGATACTACCGGAGTCGAAGCGAGAACACGGAATACCGGAAACGCTTCTGGCACACGAACAAAGAGCGAGGTATCCGCTTCCCATGAGGAAGCGCGAAGGCCAACGGCCAGACCTCGATCGGGCTCTTTGACAATTGAAAAGTGGAAAGCAGAACAGCAACTGTTTCGTTGAACGAGCAGTCACTGTCAATTTCTGCGAACAAGCCAAGCATA
>DASSXK010000682.1:0-4251 GCA_035703945.1 Ktedonobacteraceae bacterium
AAGAACCGTAGCAGTGAAACATGAGATTACAGGGAAAAATCGTATGCCGCCAAACAGAAGAAATGCAACGCTCATTACTTCAGCAAATGAACTGTCATTTGAAGCGATGTTTACGCGCTACTATCCCTTGATCTATCAAATTTCTTATCGCTGCACCGGGCGACATGATGAAGCAGATGATATCGCGCAGGAAGTCTTCTTACGTTATTATCGAATGCCACCCCATGCCACCAGCGATAAAGAACAGCGTGCGTGGCTGTGCCGGGTCGCGACAAATTTGAGTTTGAATCTCTTACGCACCCAGCAACGTCGGACTCATCACGAGGAACGCGCTGGTATAGCCGAACAAATTGATAGTATCGAAGGAACAATACTTTCAAATCCTGAGGAACAGGTGCTTGCACAGGAAAAGGCGGCCTTCACACGTTCCGTGCTGGCCGAGCTACCTGAGCGTCAACAAGCGTATCTCCTGTTGCGTAGTGTGGGCCTGAGTTATGCAGAAATCGCTCAAGCTACTGGTGTTGCCCCCGCATCAGTTGGCGCACTCCTGGCACGAGCCGAGCGCGAATTTCGGAGAAAATATCATGAACGAACAAGAGCAGCAACATTTGAATAGCGACTGCCTGGATATGGGGCAGCTCACTGGCTTGCGTGACAACGAGCTAAGTGCAAAAGAGCAAGCACTGGCCAGGGCACATATTGAGCAATGCCAGGATTGCACTGCGGCATCCAGGGTTCTGACCGTGGGAAGCAACGAAGTCTACGACCTGTTCACAAATCTGGATACAGGTTCACACATTGATGCGGCAAAAGCCTTCGCCTCTGTCCAATCAAAATTAGATACGATTGCCCCTCCGGCCGCTGATGAGGAGCATCCTGAACTGGTGCCGCTCAAGCGAGCGACCCTACCAATCAAATCCAACAAGCTAAACCGGCGCTATGCCTGGCCAATCAGCGCAGCGGCTGCGATTATACTGGCCGTGCTGCTGATTCCAAACGCCAGTGCGCTGGGAAATCAATTCCTGGCTCTCTTCCGCGTACAACAATTTCAGCCAGTTACAATTGATCCTCGCAGTCTGAGCAATCAGCTATTCAGCGATTTCCAGAACTTCAGCGATGTGCAGTACAATCCGCCAAATTCAGATCTCCCACAAGATCCGACCGAGGCCCAGGTACGCCATACCCTTCACTTTCCGCTTGCCTTGCCGAGCCAAACTCCTCAGGGGGCCGGTTCACAGGTTCATTTTAGCCTGATCAACGGCATCAGCGCGACATTCACTTTTAATGCAACCAAGGCCCGAGCCTACCTGAATCACACAGGCCAGAACAGCGTTAAAATCCCACAACAGTTGGATGGTGCAACCTTTACGGTCACGACGCAACCGGGCGTGATCATCAGCTACGCCAACAGTTGCAAAGCTGTTCCGGCAAAAGTTGGCTCAAAAGCAATGCAGAACACGGGACAACTGCCGAAGGCGGTGTTACAATGTAGTGGTGGAACTCCATTCTACGTACTGGAGATTCCCAGTCCGGTCATTCAAGCAACTGGCAAAGCTTCGTTACAAGATATACGCGACTTCGCCCTTTCAGAGCCGAAGCTCTCTGCCAATGAACGCGCCATTCTAGAGAAGCTCGACCTGCAAAAAGGGATCGTACCACTACCGCTCCCATCGCAAGTCCAGTCCCAACAGGTTACTATCAATGGTGTTTCCGGAGTGCTACTGGCGGATAACTCACTCAAGGTAGGGGCCGCTCTCTGGCAAACAAATGGGATCATCTATATGACGGCCACAACGGCTAGCGGACAGGAAATTCTTGATATCGCAAATTCGATCCATTGAGTCCTACACAATAAAGTAAGGTCAGATAAAATAGGAGGTCAGGCGGTGAGCCTGACCTCACTCCTATGAGATGAGGCAGGCTATGACACAGAAGGATCTCGAACCTGCAATCGAAGTTGAGGGCCTTCGCAAAGTCTATCACCGGCTAGTGGCGGTTGAAGAGGTTAGCTTTACCATGTATCGGGGTGAAGCATTTGGCTTTCTTGGTCCCAACGGGGCGGGCAAAAGCACCGTCGTAAAAATACTCACCGGACTGGTCGCACCAACACAGGGCAAAATTCGTGTGCTAGGCCAGCCACTCAACCATATCGAGACACGCCGACGCGTGGGCTATCTCCCGGAACTTCCAAATTTTCATCGCTGGCTCCAGGCCGGGGAATTTCTTGAATTTCATGGACACCTCTACGGTCTGCGCGGGGCGGACCTGGCCAAACGTGTTCGCGAAGTGCTGGAGTTGGTGGGACTCTCAGGCCGTGAAAAACAACGCCTGGGGACTTTCTCCAAAGGTATGATGCAGCGAATTGGCCTGGCCCAGGCCGTCATCAATCGCCCGGACCTGCTGCTGCTAGATGAACTGGTTTCGGGCCTTGACCCCGTCGGACAACGCGATATGCGTGACCTGTTGCGCCATCTAAAATCTGAGGGCATCAGCATCTTCCTGAATTCCCACCAACTGGCCGACGTTGAAGCTCTCTGCGACCGTGTCGCAATTATCAATAAAGGCCAGATTCTAAAGGTCGGGGCACCCAACACTCTCTTTGATGAGCCACTGACAATCGAGGTTCGCGTTGATCATGTCAGCGATCAACTGCTACATCGGCTTGGCCTGGTTTCGCTCGCTGTTCAGCAAGATGAGAGCCAACCGTGCAGGCTGCTGGTGGAGGTGCAAAGAGATGAGGACGCCGCAGACGTCGCGACGACCATCCAGGAATGTGGAGCCCGCCTGTACGCGCTCTCCCCACATCAACGTTCGCTTGAGCAGCTCTTCTTACAAACTATTGATGCTTCGCGACGCTAAAAAACCAGACTATTCTCAACAAGGAAACGCTAATGGGACTATTATTCATGACTCGCTTTACGCTCAAAGAGGCGATCCGCCGCCGCCTCTTTTTCGCGGTCATAATCATGAGCACACTCATCCTGGTGGTTTTCGCGATTGTGTTGACGGTCGCCGTAAATATGTTGCTTCCCAATGTTCGTGCGGGCGCATTCCCTTCAAATATTGTACTGTTGGGTAGTGGCATCTTTATTACCGTTCTCTCAATCTGGCTGGTCTATATTCTGAGCAGTATTCTGACAATTGTTTTGGCGGTTGGAATGATCTCCAACGAGATCGAGGCAGGAACTTTTGCGGTGATTGTCCCCAAACCTCTCAGGCGGATTGAGATCGTGCTGGGAAAATGGCTGGGGTATGCCCTGTTGTTGGGCATCTATACGGCGCTGCTTTATCTCGCCTTCCAGTTGATCATCTACTGGAAAACAGGCTACTGGCCCGAGCAGAGTATTAGCGCCCTGGGATCGCTTGAACTCAGCGTTTTCGCGCTGCTGGGACTTGCCACCGCTGGTAGCGCCTTCTTCCATACAATTGTAAACGGCGCGATCGCCCTGATGCTCTTTATCAGCGCACCAATTGTAAGCATTGTGCAGTTCATTGTGCGTTTGGCCGTCCCAACCCAGAGCACCACAATGGAAAACATCTCCACAATTGTCAATCTGGTTATTCCGACGGATGCCCTCTGGCACGCCACATCCTACTTCTTGCTCCCATCACCAGCACTGCTGACAGCGGTGAATATATCCAGCCAAAGCTTCGATACACCCTTCACTTCGGCTGTCCCTGTGAGCCCAAACTTTATCCTCTGGGTCTTGTTCTACGCGATCATCCTACCCCTGGTGGCCGTCTGGCGCTTTCAGCGACGCGATCTTTAATCATAAGGCACGAACCGATAAAACAAGCGATGCAAGCGTTTTTATGCATAAAAACGCTTGCATCGCATTTGATTTCTGGAGAATCATTACCTTCTCTACCCGAAAGAGATCTTTCGCCTGTTTTATTATCCAGGCCACTTGAGTTGATACAAAAAAATTATTGAACTTGATATAATGTTTCTCCTTTTCCACTTTTACCATTGACTATAAATAAAATTTACCGTATCATTTATTTGTTGCCTTTTTTAGGTAGATGTTATTTAGTACAGGAGTTATACTTATGCAGTACGAAGCTCAGCCACAGCCACAACCACAAGCAGCGTCGGGTCAGTATGTAGGTATCGGTCCACGTTTGGTAGCGGTCATAATCGATGGCATTATCCTTTTTATCATTGAATTGATTCTCACTGCAATCCTTGGGCAGAGTCAGGCTATACTTACAAGCCTTGTCGAAACAGTTATTCTCATCGCCTACTATACA
>DASSXK010000770.1:0-8389 GCA_035703945.1 Ktedonobacteraceae bacterium
CGCTTGACTCGTTGGACCAAACCGCTCGGGATCTCCTTGCCGCTCGCAACCCTCACTGATCTTGGCCGAAGCAAGTCCGAGCTCATTGCCGAAAATGCCCTCTTACGTCAACAACTCATCGTTCTTAAGCGGCAGGTGAAACGGCCAACGTTCACCAGGACCGATCGCATCCTCCTGGTCCTGCTGGCCAGGCTGGTTCGAACTTGGAACCAAGCCCTGCTCATCGTACAACCAGATACTCTGCTACGCTGGCATCGGGGGCTCTTTCGCCTGTATTGGAAACGCAAGTCAAAAACTCCTACTCACAAGCCAAAGATCGCCGCCGAAACGATTGCCTTGATCAGAGAGATGGCCAGTGAGAATCGGCTCTGGGGTGCTGAGCGCATTCGCGGAGAATTGTTGAAACTGGGCATTCGGGTGTGCAAGCGCACCATCCAGAAGTACATGAGGGCTGTTCGCACACACCAGCCACGAGGCCAGAAGTGGGCGACCTTTCTGCGCAACCACGCCTCTCAGGTCTGGGCATGCGACTTCTTGCAGGTGACTGACCTGTTTTTTCGACCTCTCTTCGCTTTCTTTATTATCGAATTGAAATCTCGCAAGGTGATCCATGTCGGTGTGACACGCTCACCGGCCGATTCTTGGGTGGCCCAACAACTGCGAGAAGCCACCCCCTATGGGCAAGCGCCCAGGTCTCTGATTCGAGATAATGATAGCAAATTTGGGCCTGGCTTTGTTCGGGTGGCGAAAACCAGCGGCATCAAGCTGCTCAAAACGCCGGTTCATGCCCCACGAGCGAATGCCATCTGTGAACGGTTCTTGAGGAGCGTCCGAAAAGAATGCCTGGACCACCTGCTCATCCTGCAGGAGAAGCAACTGCAGCGGGTGCTCAATGCCTATGTGGAGTACTTCAACCAGGCACGACCGCATCAAGGGATCCAACAACAGATTCCTGGACCAAGCGGACTAGCCCTGTTCTCTCATCATGCAAGGAACAAGGTGATCGCTCTTCCAATCATGGGCGGACTGCACCATGACTCCCATTGGGCAGCCTGAAGCAAGGGCAGATGTGCGAAAGTCCAGCTGATGGACCAGGTCCATACAGCTCGTCAGTCATGCCTGAAGAGGTCTGTGACAGGCCTTTCTGGAGCTTGTGCAAGTCTTCCCTGATGGCTTGCTGTCCCTACCCCGGTGTTTTCTCTGGTAAGCCAGAACGATTCCCCTCCTGAATCGATAACTGAGTACTACCTGACCTCGAAAAAGAGGCGGGCGGTGAAAGCCCAGGGGCCTCTTTCTCGACCGGATGATCTAAGTAGCCAATACAGGCGGTCGAGCTGGCTCTACAGGATCTGGAGATGCCTGAGATGGACGGAGTGCGGCTAGAAGACGTCATCGACGCAGGGGACCGGCTCCCGGGTATGACAGCGCTCTGGGGCGTAGCGACCGTGGAAGAGCGGCGGGAGATGGTGATGCTCATATTAGAGCCAGGTGGGTTGCACTATGATGTGGAGATGAAAGAGATCGCTGCGATCAGACCTCGCCCGGCGTTTTTGCCGGTCCTGCGGTTGCTTGAAGGAGTAATTGAATATGAAGAAGCCACCGGGACGTTAGTCACATCCAGGTGGCAACAACGGAACCGACGGGATTTGAACCCGCGATCTCCTGCGTGACAGGCAGGCATGTTAGACCACTACACCACGGCTCCTCAGGCGCTTTCGAAGGTTTTTTGTTTCCCTCGTCGCGAATAGAATAATAACAGAATCACTCCCATCTGTCAAGCGTTTCTAGAGCAGTTTTTTTGAACCTCCCTGAATTTGTGCGATTTGCCTATTTCATCTCCATTCCTTTCTCATTTCTTTGATATGATCCGGCATCTTCTCCTCTATGACATTTTTTGCTTATATAGGAGATAGAAATCTTTTTTTTCTTATAATTAATTCAATTCTTGCTTCTTCACACCTTCCTCTACGTTATGTCCCCCTCTCTATACTGGAATTAAGATACAACAGGCAATTTTGACGGATCAACAGTTCTGCCTGACCAGGAGGTTCCCCATGCGTTATGAGTTCTATGATCATCTCTCACAATTGGAAAATATTGGAAGCTTGCGTATTCCTGTAACATTGCAAGGCACTGAGTCCCCTGAAAGACCAAATCCTCGGTTTGATTTTTTCAAAAATAAACGGATATTGCAGTTCATAAAAATCTGGCTGGCCCTGCTTAGCCAACTTGTAACGTGGGTTGCTTTGCCCAACAAATTTGTAGCATGGCTTGTCCTGCCCGGAAAACTTGTCAGATGGGTTACTTTGTCCGGAAAACTTGTGGCTTGGGCTGTCCTGCCTGGCAGGCTTGCGACGTGGATTGATCTTCCCGGCAAACTTGTCAGATGGGTTGCTTTGAGCGTTTTCTCCGTTCGGCAGGGATATGAGGGGGCCGATGATCAGACATATTTGTTTGGGGAGGATGAACAGGCATATGCTTTTCCAGCGCCATCGGCTGAATTTCCGGCTGATCCAAGCCTGCAAACTGAGGGAGACGAGGCGACACAATATTTGGTGTTGTCTGGGAGATCGTCAGGCCAGCCTCAGCGCGTGTATGCATCGGCTTTAAGTGGACAGGGGATTGAGAATAGACCCCCTTCTCAATCAAGGGTCAGGGAAACGGGCATAGGGAGTCTGGTTCTGCTTTGTACGCTCTGCTCGGCCGAGTTTCTTCCCTCACCGTTTGCTCCTCTGCCGATCAAACAGGAACCCCAGATGGCGGAAAAGGCCTTCTTGCAGCTCTGTCATACCTGCCCCTCCTGTCATCAGACGGCTTGCCCTTGTTGCTGGAATAATCGTCTGCAACGTTGTTTACAATGTCTTCAGGCCGCTGGCCAACTAACACGTCTGCACATGCCCTCACTTGAACATATTACAGCCTCTTTGCAGTTTGTTTGCATGTCTCTGGGACAATTTCAATTGCAAGCGCTTGAAATGGATCAACAGAATGTAACCAAATCAGGTGTGTCCAGGAGTATGCTGGAACAGACTGAAGAGGAAGATCATGCTTCTGAACATTGGTTGATTCGTCTGGCAAGTAAGTTGGAACATCTTTTGACGGCCTGGGTTTTCTTGCTCCTATGTGCTATTGTCATAATGTGCGCACTGGCACTTTGCTTTGAACAGTGTAATACACTGTTTATTTACTGGTTACATGTTGATTTTCGGCGTGAGATAGCTTTTTACGTGCAGATCTTGCAGTTTTTTCATGCCTGAGCGACACAAAGAAAAGGAGTAAAAGAAAGATGGGTCGCGAAATTCTGGTTGATGGCTATAATGTGATCAAGAATGGGGCATCATTTCGATCGATTGAGGTGCGCAACCTGGCTGCTGCACGGGAGGCCTTGATTACGCAGATGGTAAGCAAGTTCCGTCACACACCTCATAAGATAACGATTGTTTTTGATGGAGATGGGAATAGCGAACAGACCTTGCATGACCGACGCATCTGTATTATTTATTCCAAACGTGGCGAGACCGCCGACAGCGTGATTGCCCGTCTCACAACCGAGTTACGCATGGCTAATCGAGAAGTTGAGATGTATAGCGACGATGGGGAGGTCCGCTACGCGGTGATGAGTCAGGGAGGAACGGCACACCAGACAGTTCAACTTATCACACATTTGAATGCCCCCTCAAAGGATGTCGCAGCTCGGCATCACCATCGCGCACGTATGAAACGTCGCCTCGGGATTGACCCCAACTATGATCCCGATGCCGAACCAGAATATCCCCACCCAAAGAAAAAGTCATCACATAAGCGACGCTAATGCGATGACTCCCTCTTGTTTTGAGTAATCAGAAATGCTACCAGCTATTCGACTCTTCCACGCTCACCAATGGCTAGAGCGTCTATTTGGATGCCCTTCTGCAATGAGCCGTTTTATCTCTAACTCAGACAGGCTACTTCCCGCTAAAGGGCTGTTTTCCCAAAGGTGATCCGCTGTTCACAGGGATAGGCGACTCCTGGATGCTGCTCGAAGCAAATGTGCGCTGTTTGATCGGAGCCTGCTTGCTGAAACGAGTGCGGAAAACGTAGCCGAGTGCCTCAAATACGATTGACTTCGACATTTTGGATTTGCCGACCCGGCGATCCATAAAGACGATCGGGGTTTCGACGATCCTGAAGCCCTGTCTCATGACACGGTTGGCCATTTCTACCTGGAAGGCATAGCCCTGAGATTGAACGGTGTCAAGATTAATTGATTCGAGGACCTCGCGGCGATACAGGCGGAAGCCAGCGGTGCAGTCGTGGACCTTAATTCCCAACATAAAGCGGGCGAAAATATTGCCGCCACCGCTGATGAAACGACGGACAATTGACCAGTTTGGTGTCGCGCCGCCAGGGATGTAGCGTGATCCGATCACCAGATCGGCGTTTTCGATAGCCTTCATAAAGTCCGGGAGATAACGAGGATCATGTGAGAAGTCGGCATCCATTTCAAATGCCGCATCATACGCGTGCTCGATCGCATATTTAAATCCCGCAATATAGGCTGTGCCTAACCCGAGTTTGCCCGCCCGATGCAGAGCATTAACCTGAGGGTTAGCGGCATGCATCTCATCTGCAAGCTGTCCTGTTCCGTCTGGCGAGTTATCATCTACCACCAGGATGTCGGTTTCAGGTAGATAGGAGAAGACTTGCTCAATTAGATTGGGCAGGTTCTCGATTTCATTATACGTAGGAATAATAAGCAGTGTTTTCATAGAAATGTATCTCCCGTGCTTGTAATTACCGATTGTTTATGCGAAAACGCATCCGGATCGGTAGGTATATCTATCCAAAGTGCTTGCCTTTCTTGATCTGGTTTCGTTGTGTCCTCATCATTACGTGTGAGGAGACGATAACCAACCAGGGCAAACACGCCAATGCCCAGACCAAACCAGAGTGTACTAAAACGGATCAAAAGCGTGGCTGCGCCACCAAAGCTGGCCGAAGGCGAAACGAGTAAACGCGTTAAGCCCAAAACACTACCATCCGCCGTCCCCAGTCCTCCAGGCAAGCCTGATGCCGAGCCAATTAATGATGACACGGCCAGAATAAAGGTCGATTTTATGAGTAATATGCTACTAACCCCTGACCCTAATCCTCGAAAAACGAAGTAGAGAGCCAGACATTCACCTGACCAGGAAATAAAACCGATCAGAATCGCTAACAGCAATGGACGCCATTGAAGTAATACGTAGGTGCTCTCATAGAAACGCTGGATCAGAGGAACGATTTTCTTTCCTCCAGGAAGCGTTGCTATTCGCTGCAAACAATAGGCAACCAGACGGCGTTGCTGCACCAGAATAATTCCGAGAATACCAGTAAGGAGCAGGAAAAGCAAGATCTCCCAACCAAAACGGTAGAGGATCAGACCAGTGGCAGCCAATCCAAGCATCGCGATTCCATCCGTCAGGCGTTCCGCCACAATGATTGGCGCGGTATAGCTAATAGGTACACCCGTTGTATCCTTGAGCAGATATGATTTGAGGACCTCGCCAACTTTTCCCGGCGTAATTGCCATCGAAAGCCCACTCAGAAAGATGAGGAGACTCCTCTGCCAGGGAAGCTTTATCGCAAGTTTATGCAAATAGTAGTTCCACTTTACATAACGCCCAAGATAGTTGAAAAGTGTACAGGCCAGGATAAGTGGAAGGTAGGACCACTGAAAGCGAGCCAAAGCCTGAAGCATTCCGGGGAGGTCAGAGTAGAGGGAGATTGCCACAAATACAAGACATGCCAGTATAAGCGATGAAACAATACTTTTCTTGATTCTCCGTGTGAACACTCACTCCACTCCCTTGCCATGACAAGACCCTTCACAACGGTGCTCGCGAGCTACTGAATGCCTGGCAAGCTGGCAGCTTTCAAAGCGCCCCAGGCGGGGTAGTGGTTTAACAACGCTGCTAGCTTTTCAAATGCATTCAATCAACGAAGTGAATGGCTTGTCCTTATTGAGGCCAGATATATAAAATGAAAATTATACTGGCTGTACATAAAGAAACGGTTCCCAACATGTGTTGGTCACGGAGTAGTACTTCTTCAGGACTTCCGCCTGCAATTTGTTTATGGACCAGGTAGAGATAGCGAAACATTCCATAAAGTACAAAAGGGATCGTGATCATCAAACGATGATTGCCTGTGAGTCCCTGAAAGGTGTAGAGACTGTAGGCCATCAGGGTTGCAGTCATCACGATCGTGATCATCTGGTCCAGCAGCGGTAGGGTATATTCTTGCAGGTTCTGGCGATGCTCGCCAGCTTTATTCTGGAGCAGGACCAGCTCGTAGCGTCGCTTGCTCAAAGCCAGAAAGAGTGCCAACAAGATCGTTACAAGGTAGAGCCAGGGTGAGATGAAGACGGGGATGGCAAACGTACCCGCCAGAATGCGCAGGACGAAGCCAGCCGCGATGACAAAGACATCCAGAATAACGATATGTTTAAAGATAGTACTATAGAGTACCATTAAGATCAGGTAGCCGCTGATCGATAGCGCAAAGAGGAGATTTCCCCCACCTAGAGCGCTAAAGGGATCGGGAACCTCGCCAGGCGGCAGGTAAAAGAGGAGACTGCTCAGCAGGATACAGATTACCAGCAGGATAGCGATCCCTGTAAATGCCCAGGAGATGGGCAAACGGCCGGAGGCCAGGGATCGCTGACTTTTGATTGGATGTAGACGGTCTTGTTTCAGGTCGAGCAGGTCATTCAGAAGATAAATACAACTTGAGGCCGCGCAGAAGACTGCGAAGGCCACCAGGGCGCGGAGCAATGCATGGGTGTTGAACAGTCTTTGGGCGAAGACGATTCCAACGAAAAGGGCCATGTTTTTTGTCCACTGGCGGGGCCGCAGCGCTGAGAGAAAGGCCCGTAAGCGATTGCCAGCGCTGCGCGATGGTGGTTGTGACTGTGCGGCGCGCTCACTTCTGGGATGTTTGGTGAGTGCGGCTTGTTTCGATTTCGTTGCGGCTGTTTTCTCCAAGAATACTACTCTACCTTTTGTCCAGACTACAATCCACGTACTTTCGCAGTTTAGATGATACAGAAGTCAGGATAACACTAATAGATACGCCGTTGAAGGTCAGCCGTGCGGTGCAGGGTAATGCGGTGTTTATCGGTACTGATATATTTCTTGTCTGAAAAATACCCCATGACTTTATTGACGCTTTCTCGCGAAGCACCAACCATCGAGGCTATTTCTTGCTGAGTGAGTCGTACTTCGATGCGAATACCGTCATCAACCTTGGTGCCGTGAGCATCGGCAAGCTCCAGCAGCTTTTTCGCAACACGCCCATAGACATCCAGGAAGATCAGATCTTCGACCATATCGTCGGTCGTACGTAACCGTTTCGAAAGAACTTCCAGCACCTGAATTGCGATCTTGGGATTTTTCATGATCGCATTGTTGAAATCGCTGCGTTGCAGGGTGTAGCACTCGACGCGTTCAATTGCAATCGCGTCAGCAGAGCGAGGTAGCCCGTCGAGAATTGCGAATTCCCCAAAGCAATCGCCTTTACCAAAGACCACTAACGAAATTTCTTGACCGTCAGGACTGATCAGGCAGATTTTGACTTTTCCCTCTTTGATGACGTAGAGTACTTGCCCTGGATCATCTCGGTGAAAAATCACTTCGCCTGCTCGGAAGGTGCGTCGTTTCGCTGCCGTCATCAACTCCTCAATCTCGTCGTCAGTCAGGTCAGCGAAAAGCGATACCTGTTTTAAGTAGAGGGTTCCCCGTTCTGTCTCCATCTCAAATCCTTTGTCTATTTCTGGTGTGCAGTAAGGACGCTGAGTTTTGCCACCAGGGCCTGTCTTTTACGGTGGACCACTGTTACCGTTATTATACTAGCCTACTTTGATGGATCACGCAATACTCAGCAACGAGCGATTGCACATTTTCTAATAAAGCCCGACATATTCATCATTGGCGGAAGCAGAATGCCGGTGATCTGCTTGCTGTCTTAACGTTCAAACACCCTGTTTTCTGCATTATATGAGCCCTGCACAAGTTTCTCTTCTCAGCATACATCTCAACAAGAGCTTTTTCCAGTCCTGGGTGTTTTTTCGCAGCAAGAGGACGCTTGAAAAGCGATCGGAATCAGCTTACAATATGAGTCGCCCAGCCTGGAATTGTGCTATAATATCAGAGTTCGCAGGTCGGAATTTAATTTTTATAGCGAAAGCGAACTTTCGCCGAGAACTGGCACCAGTGTGGATGTGTGGGATTACAGGGGGCGCTGCCATTTTATTTACGTGAAGTCGCTTTTTTAACTCAAAGAGAAACTCAGAGAGCAGCAGAGCCTCAGAGTGTGGGCAGAAAATCCAGACCCTGAAGATATGTTGTTGAGAGGTACTGTATATGGTGGA
>DASSXK010000057.1:0-5631 GCA_035703945.1 Ktedonobacteraceae bacterium
AACTATATATTCCTCTAATATACTCTCAACGCCCATCGCTCGGACGAATCAGGAGCAGTCCATTGTGCCCAGGCGACCAAAGCCAGCCATGATGACTCCAAGCCCCGCCCCCTCTCTGGCGTATCCGAATATACCCACTAGAAGCATCGAAAGAAAGCCGCAAGAACCTGATCCTTCCTCTGATTTTTCGCGTTCTCCTCAATGACCTGACTGCTTGATATTGAGTAAACGTCTGGCACTATGGCGCTTCTTGAGAGCCGAGTTGCCAGACGTTTTGCGTGAAGGTTCGGAAAATTGTCAGGGGCGCGGCTCTGTGGACTATAAATAACTCTCATAAAAATAAAGTAGCAGAAAGCCTTTGTGATATATTAAACGACAAGAAATAAGAATTGCTCCATCAAATAATCTGTCGAACGCGAAGCTTACTGAACTATTGGTGTAGGATTCCAGCAAGGAATCAAAGAGCAGACTTTCTGCGATATTGAGACCGTGTTGTGTCAGGCCTGGAACCGCACCCCTTTATTTGTAAGGGAGGATATTCATAGCTATGCAGCCACTTCAAGGAATCCGAGTTGTTGATCTGACGCGCATCCTCAGCGGTCCCTATTGCACGATGACACTGGCAGACCTGGGGGCGGAGGTCATCAAGATTGAGTCCGAGACCGGTGACGACACCCGTTTTTGGGGTCCACCCTTTGTAAACGGCGAGAGCACCTATTTTTTAAGCGTCAATCGCAGCAAAAAAAGCCTTGTGCTTGATCTGAAGTCGGACGTCGGCAAAGAAAAGCTCTGGTCGTTGATTGAAAGCGCCGATATTGTGGCGGAGAACTTTCGACCGGGTACGCTGGCCCGGCTTGGTTTCTCCTGGGAAGAGATCCATCGACGGTTTCCAGCGATAATCCTCGTTTCGCTCTCTGGCTATGGACAAACTGGCCCGCTTGCTTCGCGTCCAGGCTACGATCTGATTGCACAGGGTGAAGGAGGGCTGATGGGCGTTACAGGCGAAGAAGGTCGTCCACCCGCCAAGGTTGGCTTCTCAATCGCCGATATTGGAACCGGTATGTGGGGCGTGATCGGCGTGCTGGCCGCCCTGCGAACACGCGAGCAGACCGGACAAGGCGATCATGTCGATGTCTCCCTGCTGGAAACCGTCCTCTCCTGGCAAACCTACCTGGCCGAGGCCGCCCTCGTCGCGGGAGAAAAGCCCGGACCGTTGGGGAGTGCTCACCCGACTATTGCCCCCTATCAAACATTTCATGCCAGCGATGGCTATTTCAACCTCGCCGTTGGGAACGATTCGCTTTGGAACCGGCTCTGTGACCTGTTGGATAGAGTAGCTGAGGGAGAGCGCTGGTATCGTGATTCCAAGTACGCTCGCAATCCAGATCGCGTCAAGGTCAGAGCCTCGCTGGCTGAGGCTCTCAATCTTATTTTCGGCCAGCGCCCGCGTAGCGAGTGGCTAGGTTGGTTTAACGAGGCTGGAATCCCGGCCGGAAGCGTCAATACAATCGCCGAATCATTTGAAAGTCCCCAGGTTCAGGCCCGTGGGATGGTTCATTATGTAGAGCATCCCACGGTTGGACGAATCCCGGTGGTGAAGATTCCGATTGCCTTTGGCAGCGCCGAGACCCGGATTCCCACTCCCCCACCTGTGTTAGGAGCAGATGCCGGAGCCGTCTTTGAAGAAACGCCTGAGAAAAAGACGAATTAGGGCCGACTCCTGCCCATGCTAAGACTCCTAAGCCAGCTCGCCATAAATGACCAGGCTATTCTTGGTTCCGACAAACACTTCACCATTGGCGATTGTCGGGACCGAGAATTTGACATAACTACCAGGTTTGTCGCGGGAACCATTTTGCTTACTGTTGTAGAGCTCGTCGCTCAAATCCTCGGCGTTAAAGGCTCGTAACGTCGCGGTATCATCGAGTGTCCAGACAATGCCTGTTCCCGAGGCATTGGCGTTGCTGGAGACGACAGGATTGGCACCAGGAAAGTCGAAAGTTTGAGATGTCTGGGAAGAGGCGGGCAGTGAAAGTTTGCCATTAACAAACTTGAATGCCTTCAGATGATCGCCAACGCCACTGACATACACATACTGGTTTTTGGAACCGTTCCAATAGGCAGGAGTTCCCCAAACGCCACCATGGGCGGTATTTGGAGGTGTTTCCTGAATGATCTTATCGATATTTGTAAGCTTCATGTTAGAGCAGGGATTTGCAATGGCGGTAAAGCCTCCCAGGTGATTCTGATTGAGTAGATAGATGCGGCCTTCTTTCCCAACTCCCAGCAGCTCGTTATCTGGTAAGGTGATCGCACCGCCCGATCCGACATCGTGATCGCCTATATTCAGGCAAGTTTGATTGAAAGGCGTAAAGGCATCGAGTACGTTTAAGATGCCTCTTGTGGTATCCAGTTTAATAAAGCTTTGTCCCAGGTCCTTACCACCGATATTATATGAGAAGGAGCCATTGCCACTTATGACATAGATGTGGTTATGTGCGTCGGCTGCTAAACCAGCCCCAGACTCCCACACGCCACCGGCAAACCCTCCAGGAGTAACGTTATAGACGGAGGTCTGCTTCAAGGTCGCTGAGTCGTAGGACATGATCCAGCCATGATAGTTTCCGTTATCACAGTGGGCTGCAAAAGCCAGGAAGATGTGTGCGTTTGCTAGCAACAACCCGGTTCGTTGGATCGAGATAACAGGATTAAATGTAATCTTGCCGTTCACACTCCCCAAGCCGTTACCAGCAGTGGTAGCTGTGATTTTAGTCGAGGCTTGTTTTTCAAGACCAGTAGTGATATTGATTGCATGCAGGCGGTAGGTATTCGCGGCATGCTCCATTGTGTTAGCAACAACATACAGTGTATTGTTGCTGCGATCAATCACTGGTGTGCTGGTAATTCCATATTCGGGCGCGATATCGTCACATGAGACCTGTTTGGATGGAACCGAGGTGATGCCTGAACCCAGAAAACTTGTATGCCAGAGGGGAGGGGCTGTGCTGGTCTGGTCGGCATCAAAGGCATAGATGCTGTCGTGTTGGGTAGCAACAATCACGACGTTATAAAGCGTCCCCTTGATTGATAGATTCGGGATATAAAGTGGTTCTGCATAGACCTGTCCATCGACGGGATAACTGACGCGTTTCCCAAATTGTGCTACATTAACGTTGCCTGGGGTCAGGTTGGTTTCATTAGAAAACTGGCCGGTTCGTGTTCGATCTTTTTTATAAGTAAGTACGGCGCTGCTGTTCGTCGCTTGCTTGTAAGCCGGGCCAACATTCATCTTCGCCCTGACTGTGTTGCCTGTAAGACCGGATGTCAGTATGAGTAGCAGGGGTATCAGTGCCAGGGAGAACTTTGAGAGTCTGACAAGCTGCTTTTGCCGTAAAGATTGTTTGTTAGCATAAGAATTCCTGGGAACCAGAGAACCTTGCATAAGTATCGCTCCTCTAAGATTATGAGATATGGTCATAATAGCAATATAACTGTTTCATGAAATTAAATATCCGTTCTCTGTTAATACAGTAGATGGATCAGGATTGGCTTGTAGCGCCGTATGAGCCGGGAAATTGAATAGTGAGTGTGTTGCATCTTCGTGCGCTAAATAGGTTTTTGGCTTTCCGAATCCGGTAGAATTGCCTATTTAAATGCTGGTTATTCAATTTGTTGACTGTATGCTTGATAAGCTGCCTATTGAATTATTTCAATCCCTATGAAATACTACAACTGCAATATAGTGAGGCGGTATGTGGGGCCAATTTTAGGTTGAAAGGAATTATTGATGCTTTCTCAGTCCAATCAACGCGACAAATCGCGATCGAGCTTTTATTCGACCCGGATTTGGTTGAGGCGCTTGCTTATCCTGCTGACGATCCTGGCTTCGATAGCCCTGATTGCTGTTATTTACTGGGGCGCCAGCCATGTGATTACCTCGATCTTGATCGTCATTGTTGCGGCTTTGATCGCTTATGCGATCGTGCCAGTTGTCGAGCTTTTTCATCGGGCGATGCCGCGTCCTATTGCGATTCTGCTGGCATATCTGGGAGTGTTGCTTATCCTGGGTGTGGTTTTGTATTTCGTGGTATCAACGGCAATTGCGCAGATCAGTCTCATTGTACAGAATATTACCCCCTGGCTGATGCCTGATAAAACCGGGCAGCGTCCTTTACTGGTGCTTTTGGAGCGGTTAGGGGTCAGCCGCACACAGATCAATAGTTTACAATCACAGTTGACGGGTTCGCTTTCTAGCCTTGCGGGTTCGCTGGCTGGTGGGGTGGTGCCAATTCTGGGAAGCGTTGCTTCCAGCCTTTTGAACATCCTCTTAACGCTGGTGGTGAGTATTTACCTGCTGGTGGATGGTGGGCGTACGATTAAATGGCTGCGGAAAAACGCTCCGCTCTCGCATCGTGAGCAGGTCGACTCTATGCTCGATTCTCTCCAGCGGGTCGTGGGTGGCTATATTCGTGGTCAGATTGTATTGTGCAGCATCATTGGAACCGTCGTTGGTATCGGCCTCTTTGTGCTGGGTTTCCCTTATGCCGCCTTGCTGGGTGTTCTGACCTTTATTACGGAGTTTATCCCGGTACTTGGAACGATCTTCGCCGGGGCCACGGCGATCCTGCTGGCATTGACCCAGGGCTGGGTGATGGCTGTCGAGGTGCTGGTCTTCTTTATTGTTGTCCATATTGTTGAGGGCTACATTCTTGCGCCTCGGTTGGTTGGGCGAGCGGTCCAGCTAAATCCTGCGATCATGTTGATAGCCTTGACGGTGGGTTCGGAGTTATTCGGTCCTTTCGGGGCGATCTTTGCCGCCCCGACCGCTGGATTGTTACAGACGCTGGCAATTGCGCTCTGGTCTCAGTATCGCAAATCGAATCCAACAGATTTTTCTGATGCGAGCAAAGCGGCCTTGGGAAAATTATCTCAAGAGCCGCCGGTTCCGAAAAAGACGCTTCCGTCTCCTCCTGAAAAAGATGATGACGATGCCAAAGGAAAAGAATAAACTATTCTGAATTGTGCTTGTTTCTTGAAAAAACGAGAAGATCTTTCTATGTCAGACACGGATAACCAATTCCGGTCTGGCATTTTTGTGCTTGCTGTCTTCAGGATGCGGTGGTCTGTGAGCGAATTGTCAGGCCTGATTGGGTTGATGTGATGGCAGTGTGATGATCGTACAATAAGCTTTATTCAGGGATCGTGCGCAGACCGGGAGAGACGTATTTCGATGAGGAATCGCTGAGTGATACGCTTGCGCAAGGCCTGTTAGCGGCATATTTTAAGTGTAATTTCTGAAGTGTTCGGCAAACCTGCCCCAAAAAGTGAGGAAGCCGATGAGGTTGCAAGCTGCGGAGAAAACAAGCGGGGGCAAACGTGAACGGCTCTACTATCTCGACTGGTTGAAGGTGCTGGCGGTGCTGGTAGTGTTTTATGCTCACAGTATCGATGCCCTGAATTTTATTAACCACAATGTTGAATATGCCACGCACAGTACTGGTATCTTGATCTTTACGACCTCTGTTTCTCGTTGGGGTATGTCGTTTTTCTTCTTGCTGGCCGGAGCTGGAGCCTGGTTTGCTTTGAATAGTCGAACGGTCAAACAATTCGTTGTTGAACGCTTTAATCGCT
>DASSXK010000173.1:0-2688 GCA_035703945.1 Ktedonobacteraceae bacterium
TGAGGAACGCAGCGAGCTTCATTCCCTGATGACCATCCGAACCTTTCAGCCGGGCCAGATCGTCATGAAAGCGGGCCGGGAGGGCTCCTCGTTCCAGATCATCGAACGGGGAGAGGTCGAGCTCTGGCTGACAGATACAGATGGCAAGAAGGTCGTCCTCGATGTGCTTGGTCCTGGCAAATTCATCGGCGAGCTATCGATGCTGTCCGGCGAGACACGCTCGGCCAGCGCCACCTCTGAGGAAGATGTTGTGACGCTCGAATTGGAGCGCGATGAGTTCTTTGACTTCCTGCGTCGGCGACCAGATGCCGCCATTGATGTCCTGACGGAGCTGGGCGAGCGCCTCAAGCACACCGACGATATCCTGCGGACCCGCGTCAGCCGTAATCCTAACGATGCAATGGATGAGCATGTTTCTACAGGTCAGCGCATAGCAGATATCATTGCTACCTTTAGCGGCTCCATCCCCTTTCTGATGCTCAACCTGATTATTTTTGTCGTCTGGATCGGCTTGAATACCGTTGCTCCAAAGAGCATTCAGTTTGATCCGTTTCCTTTCCAATTTCTCACGATGGCCGTCTCGCTTGAAGCTATCTTCCTTTCCATTTTTGTGCTGGTGAGCCAGAACAGGCAGGCGGCCAAAGACCGCATCAAAGCCGATCTGGACTATCAAGTAGACGTGAAAGCGGAGATGGAAATGTCCGTTATGGCCTCCAAGATCCATGATATGGAGCGCAAACTTCAGCATATCCACAGCGACCTGCTGGAGTTCAAGGGAGAGAGCACCAAGCACGACGCAATGGAGTAATCTGCGCCTCAATTATCGCCATTATCAGAAGGCTTGAGAACCATAGGATACTCAAGCCTATATATTGATATCCCTCTGTATTCCCTCTCAAAATGTGAAAAAATAACTGGTTTCGTGCTCCTGGGCAAGCTATACTGAAGACATATTCATGAATAACAAGACGGATAGTCGTATTCTTCAATCATATCCAGGCGTGCTTCAACATGCATCTGTCACAAGGCATTTTGTGGTTGGTATATTTTTATAGAGAGGGACCTTATGCGATTTTGCTTCATCCTGGAAGAAAAATATGCTCATGAGCCGATGCCGATGGTGGTTGCGGACATCCTGCAACAGTGGGGTCATACCATCGAAGTTCTGCAACCCTACGCGGCCGTGACCAGCATGACCGATCTGGCTCTGACAAAATATGATGCCTACGTCCTCAAAACGGTCTCCGATGGACCCGGCCTGACGATCCTGGAGGCCGCCGAAGCCGTGGGTATTCCGACGATCAATAATTCGCGGGCAATCAGACTTGTGCGCGATAAAGCCGTTGCGTCCGCTTTCGGGCAGGCACGCGGACTTCCGATTCCTACGACGTATTTTGTTGGTCATCCTCAAGCCCTTTCACAGGTTCCCGAATCCCTCTATCCTGTCGTGGTGAAGCCCAGCAACGGCAGTTCGATGGTCAATGTTCATCTCGTCCGAACTCCCAGGGAGATGGAGGAGTTGCGTGTGCCGGATGATTGCTTCTACCTGGCGATGCGCTACGTCGAGAATTCTGGCTATGACATCAAGTTGTACGTGACAGGTCAGGAGGTGCACGCGATCGCCAAAAGTTCTCCTTTGCAGGGTCAGGTCCAGGAGCGGGAGATTCCAGTCACGCCCGAAATGTTGCGGTTGGCCCGGCAGGTTGGTCAGGTCTATGGTTTGGATCTCTATGGCGCGGACGTGCTTGAAACGGCCAGCGGCCTCTGCCTGGTGGACATCAACGATTTTCCGAGCTTCGGCAAGGTCCCGCGTAAGGTCGTGAGTATCGCGGAATATATTCTGCATGCGGCCTATCGTACCCGTCGTCTCCGTGAGCGTCAGCACGAGCGGCCCCAGGCCCGTAAGCGCCCATCCACGCTGCAACGTCAGGATACGACGATTGTTCCCGCTGAGCTTCCATCCTACAATCAGCTTGTCAAACGTGCCTTTATGAATTAGGGGCTGGCAACCTGTGTTATGGATGAAGCTTTATCTATTTGTAAAGCGTAGCTTTAGCGGCTAAATTGGATAGAACAGGCTGTATTCGTGCCCGTTTTGCCTTCCGGTTGCGCTGGAAGGTGGTCAGGTTAGCTTGTTCAGGAGTACTATGTCTGTGCTTGAAATTGAAACCTCGTCCAGGCATAATGCGTACTCTTACATGAAAGCCAATAAAATACCTATTTAAATTACGTTATATAGAGGTTGAATATTATCGGATGATGAATGGAGAATAGCCATGAAGACATCAGAAGAGACCGCCAATAGGACTCTGGATTCTCTGGAAAACGCTGGGTACAACTTGAAGGTACTGGCGCAGGATCGCCTGACCGCAGGGCTTGAAGCCGCTCAGGAGGCTCTGAAACCCAATCAGAAACAGGCTAGCAAGAAGCTTCGCAATGCCCAGAAACAGGGCTGGAAACTTTTCAATCGCACCTCAAAGAGTGCTAAGAGCTCCTACGGCTCGGCGCAGGATACCCTCACCAATACCTATAGCACCGCTCAGGACAAACTTTCGGATACCTATAGTGCCGCCCAGGACAGACTCTCGGACACCTATAGCGCCGCTCAGGATGTCCTTGCTCGCAATGCTAAACTTGCCCAGAAACAGGTCAAGAAAACGCAGAAGCAACTGAAACCTGTCCTGGCAA
>DASSXK010000240.1:0-8084 GCA_035703945.1 Ktedonobacteraceae bacterium
AATCGGTGGTGTACCATTGTTAGGACTGCCAGGGAATCCGGTTTCAACCGCCGTCACCTTTGAACTATTCGGGCGGCCCGTCATTCGCAAGCTCCTGGGGTATTCACGGCTCCAGCGGCCCCAGGTTGAAGTGATTGTGGAAGATACAATTGAAGACAACGGCAAGCGCCGCCACTACGTTCGTGCGTATGTAACGCGGCACGGGGAAAAATTTATCGCTCATACAACTGGCAACCAGGGATCACATATTACCACCTCGCTGCTAAACGCGAACGCGTTAGTGATAATACCCGAAGGCGGTAAGATCCTCAGGGCAGGCGAGTCTGCTCAGGCCCTTCTACTCGATTGGCCTGAGCAAAAGGACTAATAATCCTTCTGGCTTCGTTTCTGCCGATTCTCACGGATATAACGCAACTGATCACGCGAAATATGTAGCAGGGCAGCCGCCCGAACCTGATTTCCCGTACACTGATCCAGCGCCTCACGTACCAGGCGCTCTGAGAGGTCATCCACAAGCTGATGGAGATCTAACCCCTCCGGTGGGAGATGGATCTCCTCTAGCACCTCCTGAAGACGTTGGGAGCGACTCTTAACGCCATTCCGAATCTCAGGTGGCAGGTCTACCGGTTGAATCTCATAGTTTGTACATAAGATCTGCCCCCGCTGGATGGCGCTACGGAGCTCGCGAATATTTCCAGGCCAGGAATACTGCTTGAGCAGTTCCATTGCTTCAGGGGTAATCTTTAGCTGCATATCCGCCTCACGCGAATATTTTTGCAGAAAGTGCATAACCAGGGGCTCTATATCCTCTTGCCGCTCGCGTAAAGGGGGAAGGTTCAGGGGAAAGACGTTTAGACGATAGTACAAGTCCTCGCGAAAGGTCCGACTTTTGACGGCTGTCAGCAAATCAACATTGCTCGCCGAGATAACGCGGAGATCAACATGGATCTCTTTTGTGCTACCCACACGTCGAAAACTACGGGTCTCCAGAAAACGCAGCAACTTGGCCTGCAACACAAGCGGCATCGAACTGATCTCATCCAGAAAAAGCGTTCCGCCATTCGCACGATAGACATAGCCTTCGCGTGTGACCCTGGCATCTGTGTAGGCCCCTGATTCAACACCGAAAAGCTCGGTTTCAAGCAACGTTTCGGGGATTGCCGCACAGTTGATCGGCACAAGTGGATGATCGCCTCGACTGCTTAAAAAATGAATGGCGCGGGCAACGACATCTTTGCCAGTGCCACTTTCACCCTGTAAAAGCACAGTCGCAGCCGGATATTGAGCGATCTGGAGAATAGCATGCGAAATTTGAAGCATCGCTGGACTGGTGCCAAAAACCATCTCTTCAAAAACAGCGTCGTTTTCACTCATAGACGCCTCCTCACTCCCATCCTCGACCCATTCTTACAATTGATATCCGGGCTGCAACCTAGTTTCTGGCTGGCGAATACATCCCATTCATGCCATCGGCATAATAGTCTGTATTATTGCCTCCTTGTTGAGGATATTGAGGGGGAGGATTAAGTACCCACCCACGGCCTGGTACAAAGGTTGCTCCATTGGCCCCATTCCCCCACTGAGACTGTGTCTCGATCGGACCCTGCCCCGGACGTGGAGCACCGGTGGTTGTAGGCATTGCTGCCATCCAGGGCTGCTGATTGGAAGCGGTATAGCCAGGCGTCACGTAGCCATTCTCTAAACCAGCGTTTAAGAACTCTTTCGAGACGGGCGAAAGTTCATTGACGGCTGGCTGCGAGGTCATAAAGATCGCAATCCCCATTGCAATCAGCTCTCCCGCAATCTGGCACACAAGCTCAGGGGGCATCCCCAGCATCTGACACATCATTTGCAGGCTTGTCTGGCCATTCACCAGTGTAAAGACGCGCCACTGATCAGGCGTAATCTGCAACATGATTTTTTGCTGGCGCATCATCGAAAGATCTGTAGGTAGGAGAATCATTTCCGCATGCATAAAAGCGGTATCAATACGCTTGGGCGGTGTAGGTGCTGCAACATGCACCGGCGGTGTCAAGCCGGATGAGGCATTCTTTTCCTCACCAAAACCCGCCAGACTCAACCCTGCTGGCGAATCGTTGTGGTCAGGTTCAAACGTCACCATCGGCTCATCGGATGCACTATCGGCAAAAAGATTTGACATATCAAACAGAGAGGCTGCGTTTAAACTACCAGCCGCCGGCGGAGCTTCTTGTTTCGGACTCTGTTCTGGAATCGCAGGCGCGGGTTTACGAGGAAGCGATGCAGGTGAAAACGGTTGAGCAGGTGGAACAGGCGGCGCTGTTCGCTGCACAGGAGCGACTGGAGGCTTCGGCGTCGGTGATTTAGGCACCTGGGGAGTCGATGGCACAGCGGGCAAAGGCGAGATATATGTCAGAAGACTCGAAACCGAAAGCGCCACCAACAAGCGGTCAGGCGAAGGTGGAAGATTATCTTCAAAATAAATCTCTCCCTCGGGCCAGGCAGCCAACGTTTGAATGACATCAATCGCCTCTCGCGTAGCCCAGGCACGTAAAGCTTCATGCGTAACAAGCCCCCTGTCCATTAAGGTCAAAGCAAGCTGCGTTTCTGCTGGCTCGGGTCCGAGCAAGGCAGAAACGGTTTGTAAGGCCTGGGGTGCAATTACTTTTGCATAGAGAAGCCGTTCGCCCAATGTGGTGCCCCGCAAGGGACCGATACATATTAACTGGCCATCACGAAAATACAGCTCTACCCACTGCTCTCCATGTTTCATTATCATCAGCCCGGTCTTCTTAAACGTCTCAACACGTTGCAAAATATTGAGCAGACCAAACTGTTCCAGCTTCCCTAAGAGTGCCACTGTAATTCACCGCCCGTTCAGGAATTTCTCTCGTTCTTCGATAAATTTGCTCTTTTGAAGCAAGTTACCTTCACAAAAGTCTTTATGCTAAGTTGTTAGCCATTTACAAATACATGAATAACTACGATACGTCTCTCTTTTTTGTAAATTTTACCAGCTTATTAGATGGTAAATCAACCCTACCCCATACCAATATACGAACATTTTGTGTGATAGATAGGAAAAGTAAGGGTTTCAGGCAATTGCGAGGTCAGGAAACAGAAAACTATGCAGCCGACTGAGTGAAGTACCACGCATCGTAGCCGCCGAAGCTGATATATTCTGATGCGCTCGCCAGAGGTTAATGGTTTTACCACCATTACACAAAAAAGGCCGTGAAGCCTTTTTAACGGAGAGAGAGGGATTCGAACCCCCGGAGCTTGCACTCAGTTGTTTTCAAGACAACCGCAATAGACCACTCTGCCATCTCTCCGTGGTACAGTGTACCATAGACCGTTTATTTTGAAAAGGGGTTGCGCTAGCAATATTCCTTTTTTCTAAAGCATAGTAGAATTTTACAAAGATTTCAGGATCGTAGGACCCCGGTTCCCATAAATGGGCGTAGTACTTTTGGCACCACAACACTCCCGTCTGCCTGCTGATAGGTTTCCAGAATCGCCGCCATCGTGCGCCCAACAGCCAACCCTGAGGCATTCAACGTATGGACGAATTCGGTTCGGTTATTTTCCAGGCGATATTTGATCTGTGATCTTCTGGCCTGGAAGGTATCGCAGGTACTGATCGAAGAGATCTCGACATATTTGCCCTGTGCAGGCATCCAGACCTCCAGATCATGTGATTTTGAAGCGGAAAAAGGAAGATTCTCGGCGGCACGATTCACGACGCGATAGGGCAGATCCAGCCGACGTAAAACTATTTCGGCATGATTCTCGATCTGTTCAAAAGCTTCTGCGCCATTCTGAGGAGTGACAATTTGAAAGAGTTCGACTTTATTGAACTGGTGCAACCGTAGCAACCCGCGCGTCTGGCGCGAGGAAGAACCAGCCTCACGACGAAAAGCCGTGGTCCAGGCAACATAGCGGAGTGGCAACGTGTTAGCGGCCAGGATCTCATCGCTATGCAGTCCCACCAGCGGAACCTCGGCCGTCGGATTCAGATACAATTCATCTTCAGAGCTGCTATAGACCTGGTCCTCAAACTTTGGCAACTGGCCCGCACCCACCATGATTGACCTTCGCGCTAAAAACGGGGGCATCACTTCAAGATAACCATGTTCGTGTGTATGAAGATCCAGCATAAAGCTGAGCAAAGCACGCTCTAGCCTTGCTCCCAAACCTTTCTGAACCACAAAACGGCTACCAGCAATCCGTGTTCCGGCCTCAAAATCCAACAGATTCAGCCGAACCCCCAGATCCCAATGAGCCTGTGGCGTAAACTGAAATACCAACGGCTCTCCCCAGCGACGCAGCTCCTTATCGCGCGTCCCTTCAGGCACATCTTCCTGGGGCAGATTGGGCAAAAGCTGTAGCATCATTTGTAACCGCGAATCGATATCGGTCATAGTGACTTCCAGTTGCCGAATCTCGCCCGTGGTTACTTTAATCTGCTTATTGATGTGTGCTTTTTGATCATCAGAGGAAGAATTGAGCGTCTCTTTGATTTTTTTCAAGGCGCTATATAAGCCATCTCGACGCGTTGCCAGACCGCCGCGCTGCTCAGATAGTCGCAAAATATCGTCTAAAGGAAGGGCTTCGCCCCGCCGACGCAATCCTTCTCGCACACGTTCCGGATGATTGAGAATAAATTCCATGCTCAACATGCTTACAGTATATCATAGAGGCGGTTATATTCAGCATTTAAGGGGCAAACAGAAATTCCTCAAATCATTCCAAATAAGCACATGTTTTCCATAAAAGATCGCACAGATCCTCTAGCATAAACGAACACAACAATACAGAAATATTTGCTCTACCAACCTTTGCAGTTCGACGCTGGAAACCTCTCAATTGGAGCGGCGCTGCTCGCTTCTCAAGCGCCTTCAGTCAGCAAAGTACCTGACTAACTATTACATTGCATATCAGGTTGAAATAATGTACACTGTGGTGTGTTTGATAAGTAACAAGAAATATATAAAATGATAACAGTCGTTAAGTTAAACCCAGCCGGAGAAAAACTGATCAGTTATACCGGTGAAGTCAGGCAGCGATTAGCAACAGAGGTTGTTCTCGATGCCACCTGGACGATGGCAGCCAGAGAACTTGGCTATACGACCTTTGAGCCAGGTGATCATTTTATTGAATATTATTACTCGGACCGCTGGTATAACATTTTTGAAATTGCAGACAGCACAGGCGAACGCAAAGGCTGGTATTGCAATATTGCCGAACCCGCCCGCTTTAGCGAAAACCAGATCGAACAGGTCGATCTTCTGCTGGATGTCTGGGTGACACCTGCTGGAGAACCCCTGGTCCTGGATGAAGATGAATTCGCAGCCGCACAAGGGTTGAGCGATTATCAGCGGCAGCAGGCTCGTCAGGCCCTTCAGGAAATTTTATTGTTCATTGCGAGGGGGGTAGATCCATTCAACTATCGCACCCCCTGAAACAAACCAGATCTGGAGCCGGCATGGCTCTGAAAGGACACTCTTGATGGAAAAAAGGGACGCCAGGCTGTTTCAATTGACGGCAGCAACGCTGCCCACCTGGAACATTGTGGAGCTTGAGTCTCACAGGCAACTTCGCCAGCGTATTCAAGAAATCATCGACCTTACTCAGGAAAGCACCCTCTCAACCAGTGAGATTCGTGCTCTACTCCTTCAAGGTATGGCAAACTATGGCACCCGCTTTGCTATGCAGTTTGTGCGTTCGCTTAACCGCAAGGACTATCAAGAACGTCAGACAATTGTCTGGCTCCTGACAATCTTCAATCACCCTGTAACAATTCCCCCGCTGCAACGGATGGCCTCCAATAAGAGCTATCCACGTTTGATACGGCTTTCAGCCTCTTTAACCCTGGCCGGACTGGGGGCCACAGTTGAATACCCCCATAGCGAAAACGAAAATCAGCCGGACCAGCGCTACGCCATTTGCTAGCCTATAATCAGTCAGCACCCACACTATCATTGCGCTAAAATAGCAGGTCCGTATCGAGCTATGTTCGCAAATAAGAGATTCAGCCGACTGGATTTAAGGCAGGATCAACAATCCAGCCCTCAGCAACATCACAGCCCTCAGGTATCCCATAATCGCCCTGAATGCGGCTGGCAGCCCAGGCCGCCTGAATCGCACACAGGACAGCATCAAGACTATCGCCGCTGCCATCCGCCTCCAGGCGCGCCAGGATCGGATCAGGTATCTGTAACTCTACGGCATAATCCCGCTGAAGAGCGAGTGAGCAGATACCTGCGATAATCTGACGGCGCGTTTGAGTCTGGAGGGGGGTTTGCAGCGAACGTGTGTCGGTTTTATAACTCAAGCGACCTGCGTAACGTCGAGCCAGCAGCGAGGGATAGCCCTCCAGAAGAATACGGTCCGAAGGTCTGGGAAAAGTGGGCAGGATACTCGCTCCCGAAGCGAGCAGGCGGGGAGCACCTTGAAAGAACATCTTCGCGACCGGGACACGATAGAGCATCATCGGGCTAATCGCGCCTGCCAGGGCATCAACCTGGCGAAGATGCAATTTATCCCCAGGCAGACGTTCGCTCTGGTACTCAAGCAAGCTGGCTTCAAAAGCGGTTTTCCCCAGACTGGCCACATATGATACATATTCCGGCCAACGTGGGGACCAGGAGAGGTTATCGAGGAGTTTACGAGGAAGGCCAAAGGGAAAATCACAGGCCGCCACCCAGGGAGCGGAGAAACGCAAAAAACCTTCGAAGCCCTCAAAGCTTGCAAAGGTAAGAAGTTCATCCACCTGGAGGCAAGCGGCATGTAAGCTACACGCGGCACAAACGATCGGTTTTTGCGGACGTGGAGCACTTGTAAAATCAACTCCGAAGATCTTCATGCCCTGATAAACAAGCGGTAGGCCCCCCTATACTGAACAGGCTATAACTGAGACATCACGCCTTTACTGATCGTGCGCAGCGTTGAAAAAACGCCTTTTCCCGATGAGGCAATCGACTCAAATGTAGGAACACGGCGACGATTCAAATAACGTTCTAAAACATGCACAGGAAGAGCAGAGGGCATATCACGTTTATTCCATTGAATAACAAAAGGAAAATTCCCCATGTCTTTACCCAGACGCCGCATGTTCATTTCTAATTCAGCGATACTCTGTACATTTTCTTCAAACTTCTCAGCCTGAGAGTCTACCACAAACACAATCCCATCAGCACCATTTAACACTGCCAGGCGAGTACGTTCATATAAAATCTGGCCGGGAACCGTATAGAGATGGAAACGGGTCCGGAAGCCATGCACTGTACCTAGATCAAGGGGCAAGAAGTCAAAGAACAGTGTGCGCTCAGTCTCGGTGGCAATAGAAAGCATATCTCCACGAGCATTGGGATTAATGCTCCTGAATACATACTGTAAGTTTGTGGTTTTGCCACAATACCCAATACCATAATACACAATCTTACAGTGGATTTCGTGGCTAGCAATATTGATGAGCGCCATAAGTGATAGCTACCTCTAATCACGGAAGAGAAGATCAATAGTATCCTCAACTGAGGACTTAAATTGTACGTTGATGACTGAAGATTTCGTACGTGTTGTATCAGTTCGAACGCGCTCTAACGTACGCCCCAGCTCCTCTGAGGATTTCTTCGACAGGACTTTCACAAGACCTATATGCGTTAACTTATCAAAGACAGTAACCAGCAGCCACTGCTCTTCAACCATTGTTGTATAAATATTTTCGCGAACACCTTGCTGAAAGATTGTACGAAAATCCTTCTCGCCCAGAAGCTCTGCCACATGCCGGGATGAAGAAAACGCCCCGGCAAGCAATGCTCCCAGTGAGGTCGCGTTGCGTCTTGCACCTGTTCCTTGCGTAGCAATCACCTGGCCGCTTTTATCAAGCAGCATCACAGATGTCGCACTGGTATCATTCATTAACTTACTTAAAACAGATGAGATCGACCCTAATTCGCGATCTGAAATAATCAGATTTGTCAATTGTTCCATGTACGCGCCGCCCTCCGTGTATACGCCTGGCACGAGAAGTATCTACACAGATTCTGTAAACTAAGCGATGTCTAAAGCTTCAAGAATTTCATTTCGACTTGTTTTGACCATAT
>DASSXK010000263.1:0-2015 GCA_035703945.1 Ktedonobacteraceae bacterium
TACGGTCATCAGGCGAGCGCCGGAAGCGCCGAGAGGATGTCCAAGCGCAATAGCGCCGCCATTGACATTCACCTTACTCATATCAGCATCCAGTTCATGTTGCCAGGCCAGCACGACGCTGGCAAAAGCCTCGTTGATCTCAACCAGATCAATTTGATCCAACCGCAGGTTTGCGCGTTGCAGCACCTTACGTGTGGCAGGAATCGGCGCAGTCAGCATAAAGATTGGATCTTCCCCGGCCAGCGAGAACGAGACAAAGCGGGCACGAGGGCGCATTCCCAGACGTTTCGCAGTCTCGGCATCCATGATGAGCAGGGCCGCCGCGCCATCGCTGATCTGGGAAGAGTTGCCAGCCGTAATTACGCCATCCTCTTTAAAAGCTGTTTTCAGAGTGCCGAGCTTCTCCAGGCTGGTATCGACGCGAATACCCTCATCCTTATTAAAGGTCTTGAGCGAACCATCCTCCTGCTTGACCTGGATCGGGACAAGCTGGTCAAGGAAGCGGCCCTCGTCGGTAGCAATCGCGGCGCGGCGATGGCTCTCCAGGCTCAGGGCATCCAGTTGCTGGCGCGTCAGGCCCCACTTCTGGGCGATCAGTTCGGCGCTGATCCCTTGATTCACCAGGCCATTGTTATAGCGTTTGACCATCTTGCTGCCAAAGGGACGGCCGGGACCAGCAGCGTTAGAGCCCATCGGCACGCGTGTCATGGATTCAACCCCACAGGCAATCACGACATCGTAGGCTCCGCTCATCACGCCTTGTGCCGCGAAATGCACGGCCTGCTGGCTCGATCCGCACTGACGATCAACGGTCGTTCCAGGCACATGCTCAGGAAAACCGGCGGCCAGGGCTGCGTTACGTCCAACGTTCAAACTCTGTTCACCAACCTGCGAGACACACCCGGCAATCACATCTTCAACCAGGGCCGGATCAAGTTTGTTCCTTTCAACCAGGGCCGTCAGCGTCTCCGCCAGTAGATCGACCGGATGCCAATCCTTAAGTTGTCCATTTCGACGACCTACAGGAGTACGAACCGCGTCCACAATGACCGCTTCTCTGATCGTTGCCATGAAAGAACCTCCTAGATATATGTGGGAACAAAAACGTGAAAGCACATTACTGAAAACAAACTTCGAATCCAAACAGGCGAGTAGCCATAAAATACGCTGGCACGCAAAGCAATCTCCTCAAGATTATACCTCATTTTTATGGAAGAAGGATTCGCAATCAGGCACGGCCAGACTGCTAGCGCAGCCCGGCCTTGTTCACAGCTAGCTTCAACTCTCCATTCGAGGTAGATAGCAGGTGCAGATGCACAATAGAGGTAGCGAAGCTGGTCGTCGTCACAGGGCCAAATATATGTGTATCCGGCACGGTATCGTAGGTCAGGCCGGTCAGCACCTGTTGAGACTTCGCTGAGGGGTTCGTCGGAGCATGAAATGTGACCAGGAGCTGATCACCCATGTGTAAAGAATTCATGAGGCAGGCCGTCGTCGTCGCTTCTGCTCCTGTCGAAGGGATCAGATTAAGCAGGTAATTATAGAGTGTGCGGGGTGCAATCGGAGCATTACGCTGAATACGCCAGCGCGTAACTTCCGTCGTTCCGTTGCTCCCTACCATTATCTGGGGAGTAGAATCCAGCAGGCCCAGGCCATTGCTAAAGTTACGGATGGGGATAGGAGCTTGAGCGAGCGCCAGAGGCTTTACAAGATACATCCTGAACGGCTTAAGGCCCAATCGCTGTGGCTCTCCCAGCAGCGAAACAGAGGCAAACTGGCGAAGAAGTGCAACGGTTTTATCGGCATAAGGACCGACAAGATAGATGGCAGGTCCCGCACCAGGAGCAGGCAGAACCAGGCAACTGGTATAGCCAAACACCGTTGTGGGGGTCTTGATGATCTCGCCCATGTAGGTCATTACAGGCCGAATATTATTGTCGTCGATACTTATGAATAGACGCGAAACGTGATTTTCCTGTGCCAATTGATCCGCCCGCTGTGTCGCATTCCAGACA
>DASSXK010000304.1:0-2168 GCA_035703945.1 Ktedonobacteraceae bacterium
CCAACTTTGCGCGCACTCACAAGACGATGATTACGCAGGATTCTTAGTTGATGGGAGATGGTCGTATCGTCCCGTCCAAGACCGGAGGCCAGATCGCACACGCAAAGTTCCCCTGTCGGGGCATGGTATAACGCGTGGACAACCTGCAAACGGGTGGGGTCACTCAGGATCGCGAAGAGTGAGGCGGCCTTTGTGGCATCATTCGTCGTAAGTCGGCTCTGGCGCACAACGATAACATGTTCAGGATGAATCAAATGTTCCTGGCAAACATCCACTTCCGTCATTTCGACGATGGAGGAAGCACCAACAACGTAAGAGCTCATTTTTCTTCTCCCGTTGCACACCTGCACAGGTATGCAACTATCAATCTACAGTATACCACGTACGAGCCAGGTAAACAAGTGAACTTCTTCACAAAGATGGCTCTCCCTCAGGCAATGAAGGCGCTCAACAAGCACGAACCCAGCATCTATTTCTTTACATCGACCCCGCTTGCTTCTTGCATAGTCTCGTTAATACATGCTAAACTTAAGCGTGTCTACTCCAATCAACATTTCAAATCCGAGCAATAGCTGGTGGCAACAGCTCAGACATCGGCTGACCCTGGCTTATCTGATCATAATCGCCATCCTGCTCAGCATCAGTATCGCGGGACAGGTCCGTCTGCTTGCCGACGTAGGCCATACATTTGGAGGGTTCTACTGGGCCGTCGATACTGATGGGCAGGTGGTTGTTGTCACGACGCCCGTTCAGCTTCCGCCATTCGCGGCCTCTCCCGGCTCGTTGACCAGCGCGGACCATATCATTATGGTCAATGGAGCAAGCGGGCCACAAGCTCTGACACGGGCCTATCAACATGCCCACCCCGGTGATATGATCAGCTATACCATCGCCCGCGATCAGCAGAATCTGGTCATCAAGCGTCCTGTAAGCACGTATACCTGGGATATGTGGTGGCAAAGCTATGGCCTGACGCTGCTGGCTGGCGTAAGCTGGCTGCTGGCTGGCGCGATTCTGTTGGCAACCGCTCCCGGCTGGCTGGGCGCGGTTGAAGGTATGACACTCCTTCCCCCTGCGTTTCTCTTGCTACTCTACAGCCATTGGGGCAATGTTCAAGCGACCTATCCTGCGGATATCGTCTTTCAATTGCTCTGGGTACCGTCTTTCGCCTTGCTGGGGGCGGCCTTTATTCATCTGAGCTTGATTTATCGACCCAAATACGTTGATACGCCTCATACCCCAAGCGTTAAGCTGGATGCGCTGCCCTATCTACCCTTAATCCCGCTGGTACTCTTTGAGTGGGCCGCGTTTTTGTTCACGGGACATGTGCCGACGCGGATTAACCTGATCTTATCCCTCAGCTACGCAGTGGTAGGTGGTCTGGTGGGATTTGTGATTGGTGTGTACTCTCTGTTACGCATCGGTGGGATTGTCTTTCCAGGGACAGAGGTGCCTGAACAGATGCGCCGCCGGATTGTCGATCTATTGACACTCTGGATCGGCGGAATCGGGCTGGGCTTCTGCCTGGGTGTATTGCCCATCTTTCTATCTGGCAATACACTGCTACCCTTCCCTATATTTTTGACGCTCTCGGCCGCCTATCCACTGCTGCTGCTTTACGCGATTCGCTATCTGCGCTTAATTGATAGGTTGCACATCACTCTTGCCGAGCGCGAGGAAGCTCTGGTAGAACAACGAAAAACCGCCGGGAAATTGCAGGAAACCAATAGCGAGTTGCAACAAGCCACATCGCTCCTGCTGCACGCTGATGCCCATTTGCGCTCGATCCTCTCCCAGCGCATCCACGATCAGCCTAAGCAGCAGGCCCTGCGTATCCGTTCCTTGCTCGGCCACTGGCAGAACAAACTAAAGCAGGAGGCCGATCACGACCGGTCCGGTCGGGTCGCGGCCCAACCTGTGATTGAGGTCCTGGGCAAAGTTCGAAAAATCAGCGAGGAACTTGAGGGCGATCTGCGCGGACTACAAATGCTGGTCGAAGATGCCTATCAACGCCGCAGCCTGGGTCTACGCCTGCACCTGGAGAAGCTGATTCAAGAGGATCTGCCCGCGCTCCATCCCGAATCTCCCTTGCAGATCCAGGCGGATCTGTGGGCGCTGGACGCGCCAGGACGGGGACTAGAGCAGACACCCGAGGGCGAACGAATCGC
>DASSXK010000352.1:0-3441 GCA_035703945.1 Ktedonobacteraceae bacterium
CCCGGAATGATGAGGAATAGACTGATCGTGAGGTGCCGCGCTTCGATTACTCAGTTGAGGTTGGTGCTGCTTATAGGGACTGTTCGTGTTTTCATCATTGAGTGCTCGCAGCGGCTCCTGAGGACTGAGAAGGGCTACTGCAAAGACCTGCTCAATCGATTCTGCCAATGTGAAGCGGATACGTTGGCGAATTTTTGCCGGGATCTCCATCAGATCCTTTTCGTTTTCAGCCGGGACAATGATATTATGGATATTCGCTTGATAGGCGGCCAGCACCTTTTCTTTGAGCCCTCCGACCCCCAGCACACGCCCTCGCAGCGTAATCTCCCCGGTCATTGCGAGATCTCCCAGCACGGGTCGCTGTGTGAGAACGGAAACCAGGGCGGTCGCAATCGTTACGCCTGCCGAGGGGCCATCTTTCGGGATTGCATTCTCAGGCAGGTGTATATGCAGATCGGTTGTATCCTGGAAATTGGCATCAATCTGGAGATCATCAGCACGTGAGCGGATGTACGAAAGAGCGGCAATGGCCGACTCGCGCATCACATCGCCTAACTGTCCCGTAATTAAAAGATCGCCTTTTCCAACCATGGTGGCAACCTCAACCGGTAGCAAGATGCCTCCATTTTCAGTCCAGGCCAGACCTGTAACGACGCCTATCTGGTTTTGATTGGTGCGTTCGCTGGTGCTGTAACGTGGCATGCCCAGATATTGTTCAAGACTATGAGCGGTTAAGCGCAGGCGTGTATTGGGTTTCTCAAGCACACGCCGGGCGGCTTTGCGGCAGATAGTCGCGAGCTGGCGCTCCAGGTTACGGACGCCTGCCTCGCGTGTATAGTCTGTCACAATATGCTGCATGACAGGTTGAGGGACTTTAAGCTGCTCTGGGGTCAGTCCATGCTCCGTCAGAACTTTTGGAAGCAGGTGGCGTTGGCCAATATTGACCTTTTCCTCAAGCATATAGCCTGGCAGGTCAATGATATCCATACGATCTGCCAGGGCGCGGGGAATCTGATACTTTACATTCCCGGTGCAGATAAAGAAGACCTCGGATAGATCATAGGGCATTTCCAGGTAATGGTCGATAAAGGTCGAATTCTGCTCAGGATCAAGTACTTCCAGCAGTGCTGAAGCGGGATCGCCTCGATACTCGGAGGAGAGCTTATCGATCTCATCGAGCAGGAAGACGGGATTCCGGACCCCGACTGTTTTCATTGATTGGATGATGCGTCCTGGCAGGGCTCCCACATAGGTGCGACGGTGGCCACGAATCTCGGCCTCATCGTGTACGCCTCCGAGCGAGATACGGGCAAAGGTCCGACCCAGGGCACGTGCGATTGAGCGGGCAAGCGACGTTTTACCGACGCCTGGAGGGCCGATCAAACAGAGAATCTGACCCTGGCTTTCGCTACTATTGGACCCGCCACGACTGGCGAGTTGCTGCCTGAGGTGACGGACGGCCAGGAATTCGATGATGCGTTCTTTGATACCTTCCAGACCATAGTGGTCCTCATCCAGGATGCGGCGCGTCTCCTCAATATCAAAGCTTTCGTCGGTTCGTTCGGTCCAGGGCAGGGCCAACACCCAATCGATATAGGAGCGCAGAACTGTAATTTCGGCCGATTGCGAAGGTGTGCGCTCAAGTCGATCAATTTCTTTTCGGACCTTGATGGTCACATCGGCTGGAAGGTTTTTCTCCTGCAAGCGGCTCCGGAGTTCGTTGGCTTCTGTGGATGTTTCCATCCCCAACTCTTCCTGGATCGCCCGCAATTGCTCGCGCAAATAAAATTCCTTCTGCGTGCGATCCACCTGGGATCGTACGCGGGTGCGGATCGTAGATTCCAGTTCCAGGATCTCAATCTCATTTCCCATGATCACACAGATCTTCTCCAGGCGTTCAAGGGGATCGATTGTTTCCAGCAGATCCTGTTGCTGCTGCATATCGGTGACTAAGTGGGCGGCCAGCATATCTGAAAGGCGTGCCGCCGTTTTAATGCCCACGATTGAAGTGATATCCTCGACCGAGAAACGGCGATTCAATTGAGCGTAGCGTTCAAAGAGATTGGTTGCGTGTCGAACCACCGCATCGGTTTGAGGACCGCTAGATTCTGGTTCTTCTAAGGGTGTTACATCGACGCGTATAAAAGGCTCAAGATCAACGAACTCATCGATGTGAAGGCGATGAACGCCACTAAGCAAGACCTGGAGGCTCCCATCTTGCTGTCGATGCATTGTAGTAATCTCAACAAGAGCGCCGAGAGGAAAGATATCTTTTTGCTGTGGATCATCTATATCAGGATCGCGTTGAGAAGCCGTGACCAGATAGCGGTTAGGTTGCATCATTGCTTCTTCAATAGCACGAATAGACTTCTCACGCGCAATAGCCAGAGTCATACGGGTGCGCGGAAACACAACCATGCTTTTTAACGCCACAAGGGGATACTGTGTGGTAGTATCTGTCGATGTATCCTGGCGTTCTTTTTCGTTCACTGGTTCCGCCTGTTCTGTTTACATAGATAGTAACACTATCGCCTAAGAAAAAGCGGATGAGCCTGTTCAGGCAGACTCATCTTCAGAATAGGCAGTGGATCGTTCACTGCGGGTTATCAACATCGGCTTTGTCTGATTTTTAATCACCTCGCCGTTGATGACGACCTTTTTCACATCACCTCGTGAAGGAATCTCATACATGATTTCCAAAAGAACATCCTCAACGATACTGCGTAGTCCGCGAGCGCCAGTCCGTTGAAGGAGAGCCTTCTCTGAGGCAGCGTCCAGGGCGTCGTTGGTAAAGGAAAGCTCGACTCGATCGAGCTGTAATAGCTTCTGGTATTGTTTGATAATTGCGTTCTTTGGCTCAGTGAGAATACGAACCAGGGCGGCCTTATCCAGATTGTTCAGTGAGACTGTAACAGGAAGACGCCCAACGAATTCAGGAATCAAGCCATATTTTAGTAGATCGTCAGGAATTAAGTGGGTCAACACGGTTTCCTGAGGTTCTTCTTTGGAAACCGGGATGTCGCTGCTGCGGAACCCCATCGTTTTGTTGCTACCCAGGCGCTGTTCGACGATCTTGTCGAGCCCTTCGAAGGCTCCGCCGCAGATAAACAAAATATTTGCGGTGTTTATTTGGATAAAGTCTTGATGGGGATGCTTACGTCCGCCCTGCGGTGGAACATTTGCGACCGTACCTTCAATGATTTTGAGCAGTGCCTGCTGTACCCCTTCCCCGGAGACATCGCGGGTAATTGAAGGGTTATCAGATTTGCGTGCAATCTTATCGATCTCATCGATATAAACGATGCCACGCTCCGCACGTGCCACATCAAAGTCGGCGGTCTGGATCAGACGGAGCAGAATATTCTCGACATCTTCTCCAACATATCCTGCTTCTGTCAGGGCTGTTGCGTCTGCAATACAGAAAGGAACGTCCAGTACTTT
>DASSXK010000356.1:0-5533 GCA_035703945.1 Ktedonobacteraceae bacterium
CTGTTCGCAGTCACCTTACGCCCCAGATTGCATCGTAGTTAATAGTTAATACGCAGCAATAAAGGCGAATATCTCAAAAAAACCATTAGTTTATCGCAATCTGGACAGGTGCAGAGGTCGTTTGGTTACCATCCTGATCCGTGACAGTTGCTGTCACGGTTGCCGTCGCTCCCCCGGTAATCGAAAACACACGCACACGCCAGGTAAAGCTTGCATATCCATCACTTCCAGTCTGGGTTGGAGAGACATTTGCCGGAGAAGCAGGTACGATATAAACAACATTTAACGTCACAGTTGCACCAGGAAGCGTATGGACCACTACCGTTGCACGCCCTCCATTGGATACTTGCTGCGGAAATTGTGTAATCTGTGTGGTAGATTGCGGTACCTGCGTTGGGACAGGGGTGGGTGTCACCTGCGTTGGGGTAGGAGTTGGTGGCACCTGCGTCGGCATTGGGGTCGCAGTTGGCGTTGGAACCGCAAGCGTTGGCTGTGCGGTAGGTTGTGGCGGAGCCGGAGTCGACTTTCGGACAGCGCTTGAGAGTCCGTTTGCGCCTGAAGCATTTTGGGGTCCATTTGACGACTGATGTGAAGATTGAGGCATAAAGACCGCAAAACCAATACCAATAAAGATGCTTGCCGCCAGAATAACGGCCGCAATCGAAGTAAACAAAACTTTATAGGCAGGGTCCTTCTGCCAGAGGGCTTTCATTTTTCCAAATGGTCCCCGTTGTGCTTTCTGCTGATTTATAAAACGATTATCGGCTAGTGAAAATGGTGCGCCAAAATTTGCCTCATGGTATTGTGTTTCAGCAGACGCCTGTTGATCTAATGAAGGTGGAGGCAAAGGCTCCCCAAATTGATTATATGGTAAATCTTGCGGAGGCGCGTATGCAAAGGGATATTGAGGATCATAAATCTGTGTACGCAACTCATTCACCGGACCCGGATTTCCTGTCTGAGACTGTTCCGGTAAAACGAGTTTGCCTGATATTGGTGGCTGCCCTGATTCTTCTGGATTATAATCCATTATGACCTCCTCTGACCACATTGTTGTATGGCTCAGTGATTATAAATATATATTTTCTTTTTCATTAAGCCAGCGCACGTACATCCAACTCATTAGAGGAACGACCTCACAGCTTCAAGTACCATAGCCACGGGTAAGCGCTTCAATTCTGGCTCATACATAATAACTACAGAACGACCTACCGGATGCCAGATACGAGGATCTGTTGGACCAAAGAGCGCCAGGGTTGGCAAACCAAGCATTGCCGCCAGATGCGTAATTCCTGCATCATTGCCAATAAAACATTTACACATTTGTATATTACCCGCTAACGCGACAAGAGGGGCATTCACTAGGATATTTAGCCTATGTTGTTTGTTAGTACCCAATTCTGAATGTAATAATGCCCATTGGTCTTGCTCCGCAGGTCCAAGTAAAACCAAAACATCCTGACCCCGCTCCCAGAGCTGTTCAATCAGAGCCCTATATTTCTCATGCGGCCAACATTTGCGGGCCCCACCGCTCCCAGGGTGGATCGCAACAAAGAAAGCATTCTGCTCATCGGACATCTGAGAAGAAAGTTTCTGAGAACGCAGCGTCAGATGGAAATCTCTTAAATCAGGAAGAGAAAGTTCCAATCCAGTTGAGGCCGCCAGATAAAACACAATATGTAGATGGTCCCCTTCGGGCGGTCTGCCAGGAGTGACCACAACCTGGGAAATACCCACAGCGGTAAGGTTGCGCGCGACTGTCCCTGTATCATCACGCAACCAGCAAATAACCATATCAAACGAAGCAAGCAAGGTTTGAAGCCCGTTATCGGTAATGCCTCGCTCAGAGAAAAGTTGTCCCCAGCGGGCCTGCTCATAGTCGAATGTTTCATCAACAATACCGCTGGCCAGGGTCAGGGGCAAAACGGCGGCATTTCCCACAAGTGTGCAATGCGTGAACTGGTATTGAGCTTTTAAGGCCTGGAGCACTGGCAGAACGAGCAGCGTATCACCAATCGCACCCGGACGAATCACCAGAAGACGCCGCATGGTTGTTTTTCCTCTCCTATCATTTGCGTGCCAGCGACAGAATCTCAATTATCACTGCTGCCCCCACAATCACCACGCCTGTAAAGATATTCCAGCTATGTAAAGCGCGTAAAATCAGGTTTAGGACGATACACAGCGCCAGCAGCGCCCCCTGACGCAAAGAAAGTTGAATTGCGATATTGAAGAGACGCGCTGGCAGAACACGCGAATTTATGGCATAGGCTACGGGGACAAGCGTGCTGGTCAGGGCTATATCCAGGATCACAAAGAATGCGAGAAAGGCAGCGATACCTTCTGGAGGAATAAAACGAGTGAAAACAACAAATCCGGCCCAACAGATCGGTATCATCAGCAACGAAACATACCAGACCGCACGATTCTTCATGACATTCCCTATTAAGTTCTTCGCAGATAAGGAGCCAGAGGACCCCTCACCATCTACTTCAACAAATTAAAACCGCGATTGCCATTCAAAGGGGCTTCGCTTCGCTGGCGACTCTCCAGAGCTTCAGGACTAAAGTAGCTCTGCCAGATATCGGGAGCATCCTTGCTTTCACCACCGTGTTTGGTAATGCGTGTCCCCACACGACAGATAATCGGGGTATTCACAGCCGATCCCGCCACAATCACCTGACCTTTTGAGAGGGCAGGCAAGTTATTGAGCAGATCCCGACCAACGCCCTCGATCGCAGCTCCAACGCTCTTCTGGTCAATTTCATTGACGATACGCATAATACATTGTGTCTGACATTGGCTAAGCACGTCCGCGTCAAGTTTACCTGGTCGCTGGCTGATCAGGCCAACTCCGATGCCAAATTTTCGTCCTTCGGCCAGGACCTGTTTGAGGATCGCCGTCGAAACGACCTCGGTGCCGCTGGGAGCAAAGTGATGAGCCTCTTCAACCAACACAAAAACGGGATAAGGCAGAAACATCTCACCCGCATGAACCTTGCCGCGTTCAGTATCCATACGCGCCTGATTCAAGCGTCGCAGCAGAGTTGCTACAACGACCTGCTGATCGCGTTCATCGATATCATTGAGTTGCAGCACTGTGCATTGTCCTGGCTTAAAGATCTCGGTCAAATCAAGATGCTGATTATCGTCGAACGTAAAACTATCGACAAAGCGCTGCTCAACACGCCAGGTCAGAGCATGCACTGTGCTTGAATCGTCCGCCCCATCACTCTCATCCTCGCTCTTCTGTTTGGAGACGGATTTAATCGCCTGTTTCAGATCATCGACCCCCCAGGGAGAGTTGCGTCGCACCTCTTTAACTTTACGCATCGCCCGGTTCAGCAGATATTGCTGCTTCTCCGTCATCTCTGGCAACAGGTGCCGCATATCACCCATTGTCAAACTTGAAAGCCGAACCTTGACCTGATCGGGCTTATAAACTTTGACCTGAGCACGATAGCCACTGCTTCTACCTGTACCAGCCTCGCTAAACTCTGGAAAATTAGCGATCTGATCAAGCGTGCTATATTCGCCATGGGGATCGAGAATCAGGACGCAGGCCTTATTATGTGGCGACATCAATTCTTCAATGATCACGCTGGCGAGGTAGCTTTTACCAGCGCCGGTACTGGCAATAATTGCCAGGTGGGTACTGACGAAATCTTTGACCGAAAGCACCACTGGCACAGCATCTGGCTCGCGAGTCAGAAGAGAGCCGATCGTGGCGGAGCCATGCTCGCCCTGGCGTTTACGGCTGAGAACATGCCCAAGCATCTCGTTATCGGCCAGGAAGATCTGTTTTCCCGATTGCGGGGGAATCCAGGGGTTGATGAAAGAGCCTGTTGCCTGCTCATAATACCCCATGATTGCCACATGTAACTCAAACAACTCGTTTGTGCGTGAATCATACCCAACAAGAGCAGCAACCTGGGCTGGCGAGATTTCGGGCTCAGCCAGAAAGGTGTCGGGATACAGTTGAAGTGGCAAGCGTTTAATAACACGACCCAGCACACGCCGAACAACCAGCTTCCGGCCTTCGGATGCTAATTCATCCTGATCAAATAGTTCATAATAAACATACTCACCATTTTTCAAGACCTGCTCATCATCGCGTGAGACAAACGTAAATTCGTGAGCGGTTTCGCCTGGCCCCTTCGTAATTCCGACCGGTTTGCGCATCGTTTTTGACTGCGAGGCATGAGCATTTGGATCAAGCATGGGAAAACCTCATAAATCCTAGAGCGAAAACAAGCTAATTCGCTTCATACAACAGCGATAGCGACCTGACCCTCGCAAGCGCTAGCCGGTTGTCTCCACCTTCAGCTTCCAGGCAAAGTTCCGTTTCACAATCGAGAGTAAAGAAAGATTCTGTGGAAAAAGGCGCTCAAGCTGGTCGATCATACGCAGAGTGACCATTGGAAGTAAGCTATTACGTTGCGTGATAATCTGAGGCAGATAGCCCATATGTAAGTACTCGGATGATCCCTCGGGGTCGCTGAAGTAGTGAAAGGCTCGCACTTCTTCATCAGACATCGTCTCGATCTCGCTCCCCAGTTCAAGCGACAGCAGTGGAACACCCTGCATTGTGGAAAGGAATTCAGCCTCTCCGTTTTCGGTCCGTCGTTGCTCAAGCATGCCCAGCACCATCACATAGATCAGAACAGCCTTCTCGGAAATGTAATCTGGTGAGAACAGCTCAACCTGTGTTTCGTTCGAAAGCCGGGGTCCAAGCGACCCAAAAGCTGGATTCAAGAGGATTGTATCATAGATCACGCCGACAGCATATGTTTTTGGCTCGTTGCTCAATCCAAGTGCCTGGTTCAGGCGGGCATCCGCATCCTCCTCTGCCAGTTCGGAACGGACCGCAATTCGCACAAAACGGCCAAAGGCATAATCAGCTGGTCCTGGCTCAACCTCAACCTCACGTGGACCATAGATCTGGCAAACATAATTAATGTGCGAATCTGACTTCACAATCTTCCCGATAAACATTTTTAACCTCTCCAGGTGATGCGCAAATTATTTCCTTCTACTTTAACTAATACAATTGAGGCCGTCATTTTCGGAAATTTTTTAGAAGAATGGCTAAAATTCGGTCTAAATTGCGCAAAATGACGGTATACCCACCAGAATTGAGCAAGCAGGAAAAGAAATAATAGAGCGACCAACACGGAAAATAGAACCGTTCGTTTTTGCGGCATTATATCATATACCAGCGAAGCAGTAGAGGGGTAAAATTCTATCTGAGGGTCAAACCTACCCAAATGTGCTACCTGTTGAGCAGCATATTCTTGAGTAAAATAGAAACGCTCCCTTTCTCCATCACTGCATACGACAAAAAAAAGAACACAACAAAAAACCCACCTCTCACTCCTTTCTTCGTAAAAAGAAAGAAGGAACGTGGGTTCTGTGTTCAAATCTCTACTAACTGTTCAGATGTACCTTGATTTTGCCGAGAGCACACGCTTGATTCAGCGTTCCTCCACGACTCCACGAGGGTGAAAACAAGCCTCTCGATCATTAGTCTCGC
>DASSXK010000379.1:0-3114 GCA_035703945.1 Ktedonobacteraceae bacterium
ATCAAATCGTTCTCGCAACTCATCAATCAGAAAGCGCCGACGCACATGCCGGTGCAGGAAGCAGGCGGGACTGGCTATCTTACAAGCCTGGATGGGGCGATAAAAATTGGCATCTGGCTGCCGCTGTTTCCAGGCCGCTACGTCGGCTTGAGCTTTGGCACAAACGACGCTCTTGGTTGCGTTGACCCAACGGCCTTCTACAACAACTACGAAGTGATGGTCCAGGCCGTTCTGGCGGCGGGCAAGCTGCCGATTGTTCCCCATATTCCCTGGGGGAAAGAGCCGTTAATCCAGAAGTGCGCCCCGGCCCTGAATGGCAAGATTGATATGTTATATCAGAAGTATCCAAAAATCATCAAGGGTCCAGATTTCTGGACCTACTTCCAGAAACATCCAAACCTGATCGCCAGCGACAATATCCATCCAAGCCCTGTAGGCTTCGGGGTCTATCGTCAGCAGTGGGCAGATGCTATGCTTCAAGAGGTCTATAAATAACTGTAGCTGGCAGCCAGTCGTTCATGCACGATGCGGTTCAAAGCATCAACCGATGCCAGGCCGGTTACAAAGAAGTGGGCCAGATAATGTATATACCTGACCCACTTTTATACGATCTAGGGTAGCTTCGCGAGAACTATTAATTGCTTGCGACTGGATAGACCTCTTCTTTACGCACCTGTTTTTTGCTCAGCGTTGCCAGCAACTGCTGATAGAGCAGAGCCATCTTCTCCCACTGATACGGCTTATAATCCTCGGTGGCATCCGCAACCAGGCGGGCACGTTTTTCGGGATGCTGAGCCAGATCAATAATCGCCCGAGCAAACTCTTCAGGTTTAGCCGGATCGCAAAGCTCAAGCGATTCAGAACGGAACATCGAACAAATCGCGGGCGTTTCGGAGGCAATGATCGGCCGATGCAACCAGGCAAATTCATAGGCTTTGGTCGGCAAGACAAGATCCATAAAACCATCGCGTCGATAGGGGATAATCCCCACATCACCGTGCGCGATAAATTTCACCAGATCCTCCAGGGCGCAAGGATCGCTGAAGACGACCTGATCTTCAATCTTCAACTCACGTGCCAGGGACTTCAAAAATGGAACGTGCTCGCCTCGTCCCTTGATATCCAGGCGAATATTGGGCACTATCTCGCGGGCCTGGGCCAGGGCGCGAATCGCAATATCCAGGCCATTGCGCTCGGCCAGCGTACCATGATACATCACAATAAAGGGACGTGGTTGCCCATCAATCTCGGCGGGCGGCAGGGGACGATAGGAGGCCGGGAAGAGTTCAGGATCGGTGCTATTGAGAATCACGCTCAACTTCTCGCGCGGCACACCACGCTGGAGCAGCAGATCTTCAAATGGGCGTCCAACCGTCACCACATGCTGAACAAAGGCCACCGAGATACGCTCCTGCCAGATCGCAAGGCGCTTCACAATCGGTAGCAAGCGTCCGCTGGCCTTGGCCGCCATCAGTTCTGGACTCACATCCTGGACATCCAGAATGATTTTCGCGCCCAGCAGTCTGGGGATCAGAGCCGCAAACACCAGAAAATCCGGCATATTATGCACATGGATCACATCATAGGAATGTCGCAGATGCAAGCGCGTAATCGTCATGCCCGACAACAACATAAACCAGCACCAATACAGAATCGTCATCGGCAGAGAACGTCCAAAACCGCGATCCATCGGCATACGATAGATCTGCACCCCTTCGCTCTCGTCGCGGGGTCCCTCGCCCGGCTGGCGCAGACAGACCACATCGACCTTATAGCCACCACTTGCCGCTGCCATCGCCAGGCGACGCACACGCGGATCAAATGGATACCAATCATAGGTAATCACACCCACACGTGAAGCAGACATACGAATAACTCCTTCCATTAAACCACTTCGTGAGGGGTACGTTCTGTCCGTACCCACGCGCCTGTATACCTGGGATTGCGCCTGAGGACCAGATAGACCCAGAGTTTCCAGACAACAAAACCGGGAGCATAGAGGATGGCCCTGTAGACCGCAAGGGGAGGACGTAACAGGTAAAACGCTGATCCGATATAGGCAAGTAAGCCCACAATCAGCACAAGACTGATCCACAGATTAAGGGCAGACCACAGCACGAACGAGGCCACCAGCAACAACGAGCACGCCACCACAAGGAAGGAGAGCGGAGGAACAAGCACCTCCATCGCCGCTTCCAGGCGCACAAAATCACGCGCTTTCAACCCGGCACGCAAGAGCGTTGGCACGCGTTGTCTGGCCGATTGGCTATCATCGGTCGCTTCCCAGCGAATATCCTGGGTACGCATCTGGTCAAATCGAATCGGCATTTGCGAGCGTACGACGGCCTCTGGCACATAGCGAACACGCTCACCATTTTCAACCAGCGTCAGGTAATACTGGTAATCTTCCCCGGTTGAAAAAGCCTGCCAGGGATAACGCAGCAGGAGCGAGCGCCGCAGGCACATGCCGTTTCCCGTCAGCGTCGAGGAGGCTCCCAGACCGTTGCGACCAAGCGGTCGCACATGATTCATCAGCGAGAGCGCAATCCAGCGCAGAGCGGTGCTGGGAGAATCGGTCGTATTCAAAACGGTATTAGAGGCCTGCAAAGCCTGTGCACCCGTCGCCAGTTCCCGGTTAAGCAAGTGTAGAAACGCTGGCTCAACGACTGAATCCGCATCAAGCACGACATAGGCTTCGTAAGGAGTCTTCTCCCCTTCAAGCTCCTGAATAATCCAGTTCAGAGCATATCCCTTGCCGCGATTTGTTTGATCAAAGCGTTCATAGACCCGCACTCCCTTAAAGGCGCGTGCCAGTTCAGCGGTCTGATCGGTACAATTATCAGCCACGAGACACACCAGATAGCGATCAACTGGATAATCCAGAGCGGCCAAACTTTTTAATAAGGTGTTGATGATCAGCTCTTCATTATGCGCGGGAATCAAAATTGCGATACGATAGTAGCGATCAGCAACCTCGGCCGATAGACGCCGCTGCCTGGAACTCCTTCGACATGTCTCCCAGGCAGCCGAGAGCGAAAGCAAGCAGAGATAAAAGATAGGAACTGCAATCACAATTTCAGCGGCCAGCAGAAGCCAGCGCAATATTTGAAAAAC
>DASSXK010000506.1:0-12417 GCA_035703945.1 Ktedonobacteraceae bacterium
ATGCGGGGATCGCTAAACTGGTCGAATTCGTCGTAGCTGGGACTGGAGAATTCGGAGACGATTGCGCCTTCGTCACCGGATTGGAACCAATGCCAGGTGTTGGGCGGAATGGTGTACTGATCGCCGGGCAACAGTTCAATCTCGTGGGAGATCGTGTAGTGCGCCTCGCTTCCTTGTGGGACATTAGCCTTGATCTGCCGAGTTGGTTCTCCCTCAACGTAGAGCCAGACTTTACCCCAACGGCAACGAAATGTCTCTTGCTTGCCAGGATTGATTTCGCTTAACGGAGGATGTCGATGCTGAGCACAGGTCTGCCGGGGAAACATAATCAGCTCCTTGGCGCAGTAACGTTCATTGTTGATATAGATTACAAGCTGTAGCCCCTGCTTCTCCAGTTCACTTAAACCAAAATCGACAATCTCAATCTCCGTCTTTTCAGACTGCGCCAGGACAATTCCTGTCTGGGCCAGCATCGTAACTGACCGCTCCTGAGCCTGGCCCACCTGCGCTTGCGTTAACATCGCAAAAACCTCCTTTTGCAAGAATACAATAGTTGCTGAGAAAGCATCTCCACCAATTCAGATATTTTTGATGACACTGATTTATTCACTTCCCCCATCGGGCTCCTCATGTGTCGTAATTCTCACCTCTTCGGGAGCATCATGCATCTTTTTCAGCACCTGCGAATATTCAGCACCAACCATCAGGCCAACAACGTCGTTTTCGTTGGTCTCGCTGATCTTGCGTTCACCGGCCATCAGACCACGCCGCATCACCACCACACGATCCGCGACGGCAAAGACATCCTGCATATTGTGGCTGATCAGAATCACCGGCACACCCTGATTCCGCAAGGTGCGAATCAGTTCCAGCACTTTAAGCTGCTCGGGGACGCCCAGGGCAGCGGTTGGCTCATCCATAATCATCAGGCGAGCTTTCCAGTAGACGGCGCGGGCAATCGAGACGGCCTGACGTTGCCCACCCGAAAGCTGACGGATAGGATGGCGCAGATCGGGGATACGAATATCCAGTTGATCAAGCACCTGGCTCGACTCATGCAGCATATAAGGCCGATCAAGCACACTCAAAATCCCAAGTTGACGACGCATTTTCTCGCGACCCAGAAAGATATTGGAGCTGGCATCCAGATTTTCACATAGAGCGAGATCCTGGTAGATTGTCTCAATTCCGCGCCTCCGGGCCTCCAGCGGCGTCGCAAACGAGACAGGGGTACCATCAAGCAAGACCTGACCGCCATCGGCACGATAGACACCCGAAATCATCTTGATCAGGGTCGATTTACCCGCACCATTGTCTCCCAGAAGGCCAACGACCTCGCCGGGATAAATATCCAGGCTGACATGATCGACCGCCACCAGTCCGCCGAAGTGCTTATAGAGATTCTTAATCTGTAGAATAGGTTGTACGTCCGACATGCTTTCCTTCTCCTGCTTCGACTAACTGCGCTCGACCAACTGCTTCTTGGCCTGATCAACCAGGACCGCCAGAATAATCACGGCACCAACCGCGATAAACTGCCAGAAAGGATCGATTCCCAAAAAGACCAGTCCATTCTGAATGATTGAAATGATCAAGGCCCCAATCACTGTACCAAGGACCCGGCCCTCACCACCAAACAGCGAAGCACCACCAATAATCACGGCCGCAATCGAATTGATCAACAACGGATCACCGACATCGGCTGCTCCATTGCTGAAACGGATCGTATAGAGCACGCCCGCCAGGGACGCCAACAACGCCGAAAGCAGATAGATCTGGATTGTATGCCGAACGACCGGAATCCCAGCGCGGCGAGCGGCCTCTTCACTACCACCCACAGCATAGGTATGACGACCAAAACGCGTCTGAGAAAGCAACCAGGAACAGATAAGCACGACTACAATCAGGAGCAACAGAGGAAATGGCAATAACTGGATAATCTGGCTGGGACGCACTCCCTGGAGATTGGTGGGCAGATGGAAAAAGCTGATACGCCCATCAGGCAGTAAATAGAGCAAATACCCGTTACCAATCTGTCCGATGCCGCTCGCCTGCACGCTCACGGGTTGTCCGCCTGAAAGGATAAAGCCCGCCCCACGCGCCATCCCATACATTCCCAGGGTCACGATAAAAGGAGGCACCCGTAAACGCGCTATAATCAAGCCATTGACCAGGCCAGGAATGAGTCCAACAAGCAAACCAACCACGAGACCGGCCAGCACCGCAACCACAGGCGAGACACTCTCACCCAACCGGCTCATCACCAGGGCCGAAGCAACAGAGGCCATCCCCATCACAAAGCCGATTGAGAGATCAATACCACCCGAGATAATCACAAAGGTCTGACCCAGCGCCATGATCAACACCAGCGACATATCCGCCCCGATTGTCTGAAAGTTGAAGATGTTCAGGAAACCCTGCCCTGTGATTGAAAAAAAGACCAACAAGACAAGCAGGAACAACCATGACCATCCCTGACTGACAATATCAAGAGGTCTCAAAGGTGTCTTCCCCGGTTGGCTTTGTTTATTGTCCGCGATAGCAGCATCAGACACTTTCATAGGTTTCTCCTATGCCGGTGGCATAGAGCCACCGGCTTGCTAATCAGCCGCTAGCTACTCTTATAGATAGCACTCTGAGAGGCCGGATCGTTCACATTGGCCTTATCAATCACCACATACCCTGTGGCATAACGCTTCTGAATCGAACCGGTCTTGCCCGTCAGCGCATAGACACCGTACTGGACAGCGGTGCTGCCCATCTCCGCTGGCTTCTGGGCAATTACAAGATCAACCGCCCCGTTGTTTAGATCATTGATCGCCTGCTCAGGCGCATCAAAGTTCGCGATCTTCACCTGGCCCTGCTTATTGGCATTCTTGACGGCCTGGGCCGCTCCTTCAGCGCTAAAGAGGTTGGTGCCAAAGATACCATTGATCTGCGAGCCCTTGTTGCTGGAAAGCAGGGCTGAGATCTGCTGGGAAGCGGTCGCGGCACTATCGTTGTCATAGTTGGAGCCGACAAGCTTGACCGCTCCATTGGTAGCTTGAATCGCCTGCTCACATCCTTGCTGACGCTGATCGGTGGTGCTAATACCAGGGGTCACATTTTCAATGTAAATACCACCCTTGTTGCCAATGGCTTTGATCAAAGCCTGGCCAGCAATCATACCGCCCTGGGTATTATCGGAGCCGACGTAGGATAGGGGGAAGGTCACGGGACCGCTGGTATAATCGCCATTACCAATAAAAGTATCAACTGAAATGACCTTGATGCCTGCATCATTGGCACGCTGCAAAGGGGCAATCATGGCTTGCTTGTCACAGGCCGCGATAATCATCACATCGACCTTTTTGGCAATGTAGGCATCGACAATCGGGGCCTGAAGGGTGGCGCTGAACTGAGCAGGTCCATCAACCAGCAACTTGACTCCCAGTTTATCGGCCATCGATTGAGCGCCTTTCTGCATCGTCACATAGAAAGGATCGCCTTTAACACCGACAATCAGGGCAAAGGTATAGTTGTTAGAGCTTCCCGAGGAGCCAGTCGTGGTTGTCGTGCTCCCTCCGCAGGCCGCCAGGAGGCTACCACCGGCCAAAACGGCGGCGGTACCAGCAATAAATTCACGACGCGTAAGGGATTTTTTTCCGGGGTCGTTGTCTACCATCTCATGTTTCTCCCTGTAAATAGAACATACAAACAACGTTCTGCCAAAGGATAGCGACGGTAATAATGCTCACACCTCCTTTCGTTGCTCCATCATTATCTAAAACCGGGCGACCGGTAGAAGGAATCTACTTTTATAAGAGGTAGTTATCTGAACTGCTCTACATGGATAAGTTGGGCGACGCATTTGATTGGTTTCAAGGATTACGGCAAAGCGGATTTAAATTAGCAAGCGGCGGGCGGGTAGATACATCTGCTCATAAATCTCGTTATAGATTTCAACTGCCTGTGAAGAAGGTTCATAGGCCTGAACGCTATGTTGAACGGAGGCAGCGGCTTCCTCACCAGAGCGAAATATATTTGCCCCTAATCCAGCAAGCAGGGCAGCGCCTGTGGCAGCCGCCTCGGCAATCTGCGGAACTTTGATCAGGCAGCCTGTAACATCGGCTTTCATCTGCAAAAGAGAGGTCGCTTGCGTAGTGCCACCAATCAGCGTGATTTCGGGCTGAGGCGGCGCGATTCCCAGGGAACAGAGCATCTGGGTGTTATCCCGCAGCCAGAAGGCAAGCCCCTCCATCAGGGCACGGATCAGCGTGGGTCGATCGTGAGAAGGTGTCAAACCAAGAATACTGGCGCGAGCAGCATCGTGGCCAAGCGGAGTGCCGGAACCAAGAAAAGCAGGCAAAACCGTCGCCCCCCGCGAGCCGGGAGCGATCTCAGCGGCCTCGTGTATGGCATCAGCAAATACATCGGGAGAAACGCTCAGAGGCTTGCCCTGCCCATAGAGCAGCGTCACAGCCCATTCAAGCGCTCCACCGGCAAAGTTCAGCGTCCCCAGAGTAGCAAAAATATTCGGTAGAACATAGGCATAACTGGAATAACCCGCCTCCAACAAGGCCGGGCCGGGCTGGAAACCATCGCTGAGCGCAATCAAGGCACTGGCCGTCCCCATTGATTCGAGCAAACGACCGGAATGCGCCAGACCAGCCGCAAAGGCCCCGCAGAGATGATCGTGTCCACCGGCACTCACGATCGTATGTAGTGGTAGACCCGTTTGCTCCGCGACCTCTTTCCGCACAGTCCCTAACGGCGTTCCACTCAAGACAGGCTGCGCAAACCAGCTCAATCGCAGGTCCGCTTGCTGAAGCAGGGAGTCAGACCAGTTCAGGGTCTGTTGATCAAACAACATCGTACGCGAGGCAATCGTGAAATCGGTCGCGAAGGTTCCACACAGCTTCCACAATACAAAATCTTCGATATTCAGCCAGCGCTCAATCCGTTCAAAGATCTGGGGAACATGGTTACGCAGCCAGAGAAGCTTGTTCACGCCAAAAATAGGTTGTGGAATCTGGCCTGTAATCGTAAATAGCTGCTCACGACCGGCTGCTTCCTCCCAGGCTTGAGCCTCGGCAGCAGCCCGCAGATCATACCAGGCAATCGCTGGATAGAGCACATTTGCATCTGCATCCAGTGGAAAAGCCGCCTCACCCATACTCGCAACCGCGATACCTTGAATCAACTCCGGATGATCACAACATCGGATCGCGGCCTGGATGCTTCGTAAGACACCGCTCCAGAGCTCTTCGGCCTCAAATTCGCTCCATTCCGGCGCGGGATGACGTACGATACTGCGGCAGCTACCGACAGCCGTTATATGCCCGGTTTCCACATCGAAAATGACTGTTTTGGTATTGGTTGTGCCAACATCGATGCCAACAAGGTACATAATTATACTCCTTCGTACACTCATACCCGGCGTGTAATGACGAAAACGTTATCTGGATGGAAGGGATCTTGTTACTATATAGTAACAGCTTGTAAATAATATTTATACATCTTCGTGCAAAATATGCATGGCATCATCCACGCTAACATCACGATGCACAAGGGCTGCGAGGGCGCGGGTCATCCCGGCCGGGGAAGCAGATTGCCAGACATTGCGTCCAATCACAACGCCAACCGCACCGGCATCCAATGCGCCGCGAATCGAAGCAAGAAACTCCTGGTCGCTATGCGTTTTTGGGCCACCCAGAACCAGGACCGGCAGATAACAGGAGCGAATAACCTTCCTGAAACTTTCGGTTTCGCCTGTATAGAAGGTTTTGATGACATCGGCCCCATTCTCAGCAGCCATGCGACAGGTATTCGCCACCGCATCAACTGAGCGAGCATGAATATGCTCCTCAAAGCCATAAGGCAGAGCCTCAGCCATCACAGGAATATTCCAGCGATGAGCGTCAGAGGCCAGACGAGGAAAATAGATCGTCGAGCTATGACCATTGGTGGTGCCAGGAAAATACATGCCCGCCGCTGCATCGGCCCCGGCTCGCAGAATCTCTTCAACGCTGATAACCAGCGCACGGGGACGTTCCAACAGAGGTGAGGTCGCCCCATCACAGCGAACAATTAAACCGACATCCTTCAGTTGCTTGCTATAGTGGCGGGCAATCCCGATGCTGGTCAGGATCGTATCAGCCCCACCGGCCAGGACCTGTTCCAGAACCTGCTCCGGCTCCTCAAAGCCCGCAAGAACACCATCGGACGTCCCATGATCCAGGGCAATCACAACGGAACGTTCATCTTTGCTAAAGAGTTTGTGAAAACGCCTGCCTGATAGTTCGAGCATAGAATCGCCTGCTTTCCTTCCTGATAAAACTTTGAGAAAACTTCGAAAAGTCTAGTGATACTCAATAGTTACGCGCTCGAAATAGCGCATTAATATATCATGAGCGGGCAGCGTATAACCGGGATGGGCGATAGCGGCCATCGAGAAAGCGGTTGCCAATCGTCCGCAATCCTCCAAAAGCAAGCCTTCGATGCGAGCAGCCACAAGGCCCGCAACCATCGCATCACCCGCCCCAAAGGTCTTCTTAACCGCCATCTCGGGCGGAATTGCCAGGATAGTTGCGCTTTGTTCCACCAGCAACGCACCCTGCTTGCCAAGTGATACAACCACCAACCTCGTCTCGTCGTTCAGCAACTGTTGGGCCGCCTGCTGAACCTCGCCAGTGCTTCCCAGGGGCAGATCAGTATACTGGCGCAGCTCCTCAATATTTGGCTTCACAATCGTGGGACCAGCCTGAATACCTGCACGCAGCGCCTCTCCGCTGGTATCCAGAATGATCTCCTTTTTCTTCCGCTTCAAAGTTGCAATAATCGTCGCGTAACAGGTCGCCGGAACCTGCGGCGGCAAGGAGCCAGATAAGACAAACCAGTCACATGAACCCGTCAGTTGTTCTATTGTCTCCAGCAAGCTCGCCAGAGCAGCTTCGGGCGGCGTCTGACCGGGCATATTAATGTCGGTCGTTTGCTGATTGGGCTCATCCACAACTTTGACATTAATGCGTGTACTTCCAGGAATACGTACAAAACGGTCCTCAATATTTTTGGCGCGGAAGAATTGCTCAAAGATAGAGACATTCTCCTGGCCGAGCCAGCCTGTTACCGCTGTCTCAAATCCATAGTCAGTCAGAAATGAAGCAACGTTCACGCCCTTGCCACTGGCATCCAAGCGGATCAGCCGGGAACGATTGACGCGATCAGGCTGAAAATTATCGACCCGCACCGTCTGGTCAATTGCCGGATTCAACGTAACCGTTGCAATCTTCATGACCTTTGCGCCTCCATAGCCATGATTGAGTCCAATTTTTGTCGCGCTTGCTTTCCCAACTAACCCGCCAGATATGCCAGGCAGACTTCCAGGCAGTGGGCCAGATCCTCGTCGGTATTCACAAGCAGTTTTGGTTCACGGATCGGCTCAAAACGAGCTTTAACCGCAAGGTATAAGGCATAATCACGATTGGTCGCCGGATTAGTGCTACGCGCTTTTGATTCCTTTGAAAGACGCTGCAAGGCCGTCTCATCCGAACAGGTACACTCAATAATTTTCAGCGGCTGCTTGAGTTCAGCAGCAAGTTGGTCCAAAGCCGCGATCTGATAACTGAAGGAAAAGGGCCGTCCATCAACAAATACAGACTGCTCAGGGCTGTTGTTCAGCAAATAGGTCGCAACCTGGAACAGGACGGACATACAAAAATCATCTTGCCTGATCGAATATTCGATCAGGTCGGCAGGAAAAAGCGCCGCTCGAATGGTATCTTTGTCAAGGATGATACCCGCCAGATGATTGGCCAGAAGCCGAGCCAGCGTGCTTTTACCCGTACCAGGAAGACCCGCCATCGCAATCAACATAGACTCTTACATACACTTCCTATGTTTAAGGCAGATCATAGTGGCGCTCTCGCTGCCTTCCACCAGGGCTGAGCACCCTTGCTTAGCACAGCGTTAAGAGCTTCAATATTCTGCCGACCCTGATTTTCCAGCCAGGTACGTAGCGCGGGAGTGCCTCCATTTACATAGACCGGTAGGCCATCCTGCCAGGTAGCCCGGCCACATAACACGCCCGCGTAAGGAACTTCCGCCTCGTTCGCCAGTTCGAGCGCGGACAGAAAGGTTTCGCTACTCACACCGGCACTCAGGTAGATGAAAGGAATGCTGGCCTCAGCGGCAACGGCGCTGAAATACTGACGAGCTTCTTCACGAGTATAAGCAAGCGATCCGTTTGAAGTTGCAGCCTGCACAAATTGCATATTTACAGGAACTTCAAGTTTGAGCACATCAATGCCATAACGAGGATTGGAAAACTCACGCGTGACCTTGCGAACCTTGTCAGGCTTGGCGCGAGCAAACTCCAGGCTGTTCACGTTGCCAATACGATCACTATAGGTCACAATCTCTACAAAAAATGGGAGGGCGTTGGCAATACATTCCGCCCCAACGCGCTCAATGAAAGCCTGCTTGACGGTGTTAATCGCCGCTTCATCGTCGGGATCATAGTAGACGAGCAGCTTGACGGCATCAGCACCCACCTCAGCTAAACGCCTGGCGGACAGGTTGGGAAGCAGCAAAGGAAAACGGCCAGGAGTCGTTGTGTCATAGCCACTATTCTCATAGGCCAGCAGCAAACCAGCGTTAGCAGCACGCTGGCGAGCGGCCTCCAGACCATACTCAGGATCGAGCAAGATCGCACTGGCATAGGGAGTCAGGATCTCGGATACAAGCGACTTGAATTCGCTGATTTCAGACGGGGTTATCTTGCGGTCGGTAATAGCTGCAAAGGCGCGTTGCAGCGATCCGCGCTGGTCGATTGCCAGCGCCGCAATTACACCGCGCTTGTCGGATAGTTTCATCAGCCGTTGATGTTTGCCGCTGGCAGCCTGCGCTGGAGCAGGCACGTTATCTTGAGTCACTTAGTGTCTCGCTTCCTCTGCTTGAATCGGAGCTGGTTTGCAATCGAAAGCCAGCAGATTCAAGGTCAGATGAGTTAGAGAAATCGTGCTAAACGAGCCAATCTACGTATTTCGGCATGTTAATATGAGGAAATGAGCTTCAAATATTTGATTGAATTTGATCGAAGTTGATTAATAATAATTATAAGGATATTTTATTGCCTGTCAAGGGCAAAGAAAGCTTTATACGCTCTAATAGCCAATCAAGCCAGGAAAAAATTGAAAAGTAATCAAAGCAATAACTTAAATTATGCACAATAGTCATTTGAATTTTTGGCAAATGGTTGTTATAATGATCAAAAATGATCAAATTGATCAATTATCTGTCATCGCTCTAACAAAAGCCGGCTGCTATCGGAAAGCGGCAAACGGGGGAAATATGACGGAAGGTGCCCTGGAAAGCACGCTGGGAAATGTTCGCGGGGGTGAGGAAAATAGCGACGATAATCGTGCCTCGCTTTCGATAGAACGTCGTATGAAGATCGTAAAAACCCTCAACCTGCATAAAACTGCAACCGTTGCGGAGATTTCAGCGTGGCTGGGAGCTTCACCCGCGACCGTCAGACGAGATCTGAGCCTGCTTGACGAGCAAGGCTTGATCCTGCGTACACGCGGAGGAGCTACCGCGATCGATTATCCCGGCCAGGCTATCTCGCGCCGCACGGTTCCAGCTTACGCCCAACGTCTGAACGAATATACCGCAGAAAAGCAGGCCATCGGAAAAGTAGCGGCAGAAAACATCCTGGATGGGGAGACGATCATTCTTGATGCCAGTTCGACAAATCACTATATTTTGCCATTTCTGGCGCAGAAACAGGATTTGACCATCATCACCAACTCGCTCTATCTCTCCAGAGAGCTTTTGAACATCAACGAGACAAACCCTGGGCTGACGGTGATATGTTCAGGTGGCACATTATTTATGCGTTCTGTCTCATTCATCGGCATGATTGCCGAGCAGGCCCTGAGTCAATTCTACGTGGACAAGGCGTTTATCGGGCTGCGTGGAATCTCCCTGCAACATGGCCTGACAAGTCCCTTCCAGGAAGAGATTCCTGTGAAACGGCAGATGATCAAGTGTGCCCGCGAGGTTTTCATCTTAGCCGACCATACAAAATTTAATCTGACCTTAGCCAGCCTGATTGCCCCTATTGATGTCGTTCACACGCTGATTACCGATGCAGGCATCTCTCCCGATGTCGCCCGCCAGATGAGCAGCGTCATTCCACATTTTATCATCGCCCCACTGGCTGAGAACGCGACTTGAAATCCTCACTCTCTTTTTTGCTTCATCCAAAGCAATAATCCAAACGTCTTGACAGATTGAGCAATCCGAAGTATACTCTCAAATAGAACGTGTGTTCTAAAAAGCCGAAGCCGGATGTACCCCCTCCGGCTTCGTTCTCCCAACCCAACCCGGGGTCTGCGAGGCATGGAAGCATCGTACCAACCCCTGGTCCTCCAGCTCTCCCCTCTGTAAAGTCAAAAAAAGAGTTCAGGGAGTCTCCGCGCGACTATCGGAGAATTCCTGAACTCTTTTGCCTGTTACTGGAATGAAAAGCAAAACGAACAATGTTCTTACAAATAGAGTGCAGGGATGTGTCCTGTGCTTTAGCAATGACTATTTTAAAACTCGCTAGCAGTCAGCAAAGCTATCCAATAAGGGAAGTAAAGTACAAATACGTTCTTTAACAGACCGATTCGACCGGATAGTAGACAACCTGACGACTGAGCTTTTAGAAGTTAGGGAAATAAGTAATGGCCTCGATCCTGGATCTTTCAAAAGAGCGTGATGCTCACATCGACAAACGTTTGCAAGAAAATATTATTATCTGGCTCAATTCGGTTCGGCCTGATGGACGCCCACATGCTGTCGCTGTCTGGTTCCTTTGGCATGAAGGCAACATTTTGATCTTCAGCAAACCAAATAACCAGAAACTTCGGAACATCCAAAAGAACCCCAACGTCCTGCTGGCAATTGATGACACCCATCAGGGTGCGGACCCCATCACAATCGAGGGAACTGCAACCTTGCTTTCTCAGGGTGAGATCGACGTTACCCTGGAAGACTACGTAAAAAAATATGGGAAGCACATCCAGCGGATCGGCTATTCGCCGGAGACGATGGCAGCAGCATACAGCCAGGCAATTCGCATCACACTTACCCGCGTGATGTAATGGAATAGTCTTTATTTATCACAATGCTCCTTTGCTTACCTTTTCAAAGAGAGGAGCACCTATATGAAAAGAGACATTGACCTATGCAAAATAACAACCCTCAAACATCAGCACAGAGATCGGCACGAGATCGGGTTGGGCTGGCCATCTTCGGTCCCAACGCAGCGGCCTGCGTAGCCAGTATCATCTCCGCCGAAGCGGCGGGAGTGCAACAGGTCTGGATGACCCAGAGCACGCCCGCCCCGGACACCTTAACCCTTTTTTCCGCCGCCGCCGTTCAGACGAAAACGATACGGCTAGGAACGGCAATTGTACCCACCTATCCGCGCCATCCTCTGGCCCTGGCCCAGCAAGCCCTGGCAATCGACGATCTGGCCCCGAACAGGCTGAGACTTGGAATCGGGCCGAGCCATCGTCCTGTTATGGAAGGGGTCTATGGTCTTGCAATGGGATCGCCGCTGGAGCATTTACAGGAATACACCTCGATTCTCCACACCGTCTTCGCGGAAGGGAAAATCGAACACAAGGGCCGTTATTATACTATTAATGGAACCCTACCACGTACGGCCCAGATGCCGGTCCTGGTTTCGGCCTTGAACGAAGGGGCCTTTAGACTGGCAGGAGAGATTTCAGATGGAGCCATCTCCTGGAACTGCCCCGTCGATTACCTGCTTGAGAGATCGCGGCCAGCGCTGCAAGAGGGCGCCGCGAAAGCGGACCGGGCAACCCCACCTTTGGTAGCACACGTCTCGGTCGCGCTAAGCAGCGATCGACAGGCCGCACTGGCCGCTGGGCGTAAACAGCTTGGTCGCTATGCACGATTGCCCTTCTATGCCAAAATGTTTGGTCAGGCCGGTTTTCCAGTCGAGGATGGCACGATGTCGGATGCCTTGCTTGACAGTCTCGTGATCTCCGGGGACGAAGCGACTGTCTCCAGGCGCATTCACGAGCTCCTGGCCGCCGGGCTGGATGAACTGCTCTTGATGCCAATCCAGGTTGAGGATGTCAAGACCGAAACCGAGCGCGTTGCCGGTTTGATCGGGCGTCTCTAAATAAATAAATCAGCAAAAGGCACGCCCCATTTCTTTGTGGAACGTGCCTTTTGTTGAAGACCGCTTTACGCAAGCTTTCGTGATAATCAGCAATAGAATACAATTACTTGTCAGCAGGGTTTACGCGTAGAGGCGAGGCCGGATCGCTACGCAAGAGTTGCAGCAAATGGGAACTGAGCGTTACTGATCCACTGACCGAACCTGTAATAATCGCCTGGAGTTCGGGCTCAGCCAGA
>DASSXK010000083.1:0-4161 GCA_035703945.1 Ktedonobacteraceae bacterium
AAGATGTTTCGCCTAACCTATCAAATAGATTAATTGGGCCGCTGGCAAAACGTATTTCGGTCGCTTTTGCAGACTCACTCAATTACTTTCCAAAGCAAAAAACGCTCCACCTGGGCAATCCCGTTCGTGAGGCTATCCTGGAGGTTGCCGGGGTCCCGGCCGAGCAGGCACGCGAAAAGCTCGGATTTGATCCCGCTCTGCCTCTGGTCCTGGTGACTGGTGGCAGCCAGGGAGCACGGCACCTGAATCAGGTGGTCTGCGAAACCCTGCCAGAGCTTCTGATGTACTGTCAGGTGCTTCAGATCAGCGGAAGTAAGTTGTTTGAAGAGACGCGTAGCCAGGCCGAACAGGTTTTGACCGGTCAGAATGAGGCTGTAAAGGCCCGTTACCGGGTTGTACCGTACATGGATGACGAGATGGCCCTGGCTCTTCAGGCATCCAGTCTGGTGGTCTGTCGAGCGGGTGCGGCCACGCTGAGCGAACTCGCGATACTTGGGAAGCCCTGTCTGCTGGTTCCCCTGCCTCCGGCAATTGGGGGATCGCCCCAGGAGGTCAACGCGTTCATGTTTGCACGCAAGCAGGCCGCAAAGGTACTGAAGGATGGAGAACTTACGCGGCCAAATTTGGCGAAAAGTATCAGGTCAATGCTCTCCTCGGATGAAGCGTTGAGACGGATGGCCGAAGCGACATTACAGCTTGCAAAACCGCATGCGACCGAGGATATTGCGGCTGAAGTGGTGCGAATCGCGCAGCGCGGAAGAATCAAGGGTTAATACAGTGAAAAACTTGCGAAATCATTCAAAAATGTATGCACGCTTGCATTTTATGGGCATTGGTGGTCAGGGAATCTCGTCCGTGGCGCAGATGGCGCAGTTGGCTGGCAATACCGTCACCGGCTGCGATCGTCAGCCATCAGCAACGACGCGCATGCTGGAGAAAGCCGGAATTCCGGTTGAGATCGGGCACCATGTTGAGCATCTACAAAACGCCGATGCCCTGGTAATCAGTCCGGCTGTGCCAGCCTTGCAGCCAGATAATCCCGAGTTGCTGGGTGCGCAGGAGGCGAACCTGCCCGTATTTACCTGGCAGGAGTTGCTGGGTGAACTGACGCAGGAAAAATGCCTGTTCTCGGTAAGTGGCGTGCATGGTAAGGGCACAACAACGGCGATGCTGTCGCTAATGATGGTGGATGGCGGGCTGGACCCAACTTGCGAGATCGGGGCGGTTGTGCCTCGCTTTGGGACAAATTATCGTCTTGGTCAAAGTGACTACTTTGTGAATGAGGCCGACGAGTTTAACCATAATTTCTGGCACTATCATCCACGGGTGGCTGTGGTGACTTCAATTGAGTTTGAGCATCCCGAATTCTTCGCGAATTATGACGTCTTCCTAAATGCCTTCGAGCAATTTATTCGAGGCATGGATCGCAGTGATTCCTGGGAGATTCCAACGACCTTGATCGTGAACACAGACAGTCCCGGCTGCCTGGATCTGCTCAAGCGCCTGTCGGATTGGAAGGGTCGCCTGATTACATATTCGATAGAAGGAATGCCTTCCGCAGCCGCCAGTGGCGCAGTTTCAGCCCTCTGTGAGGTCGCTGAGAGTTATGAAGCGTATAATGTAAAGTTGGATGGAGAGACCAGTTTCCAGGTTCGTACTCTGAGCTCGAAGGCGTTTCCTGAAGAGCTGACTTTTCAGCTTGGACTTCCAGGAACACATAACATTCAGAATGCGCTGGCGGCCCTTGTAACCGCTTCTGTCGCGGGTGTACCGCCTCAGAGCATTCAGCAGACCCTGACGAGCTTTAGCGGCATCAGACGGCGTTTTGAAATTCGGCAGCAAGGTCCACTGCCGATTCATCGAGAACCACGTGACCTTCTATTGATTGACGATTACGCGCATCATCCAACTGCGATCGCGGCAACCCTGGAAGCTGCTCATCGTCGCTATCCTGATCGCAGGGTGATCGCCGTCTATCAGCCACATATGTATAGCCGGACAAAGACCTTTTTTGAGCAATTTGTACCGGCCTTCGATGGGGCGGATATCGCGATCATCACGGATATTTTCCCGGCACGCGAGCGTGATACCGGGCTTGTGAGTTCTCGTCAAGTCGTGGAGGCAATACAGGCGCATCGGCAACAGGCGCAGCTTCCTGGTGAGGTAGTCGCCGGGGGAGATTTGCGCGAGACGACCCGCATACTGCGCGAGATTCTGCGCGACGGGGATCTGGTGTTATTGATGGGGGCTGGCGACATTTATACCGTTACCGAAGCCCTGTTACACGATGGTGAGCTTTAGAAGTAGGAACCTGTGATGACATACGATGTTTCAAATGTTTACAATATGTTGCAGCCGGCTTTCAAGGAGCGTATTCGCTTGAATGAGCCTCTGTCGCGCCACAGCACCTTTGGTGTCGGTGGCCCGGCGGATATCTGGCTGACGGTCGACAATCGAAATGACCTGATCAATCTGGTTGAATTTTGTGCGGAGCAGTTTGTGCCCCTCCTGGTTGTTGGAAATGGAACGAACCTGCTCTATACCGGCGCTGGTGTACGTGGTATTGTGGCTCGTATCGCGCTCACTGAGTATACGATTGAAGACGATGGGGACGGGACCGGCTTGCTGGTTGCCGGGGCCGGTGTGAGTTGGCCGAAACTGCTGAATGAACTTGCGCCTCAGGGCTGGGGAGGGCTGGAATTCGGCCCTGGTATCCCAGGAACGCTGGGAGGAGGAGTTATCAGCAATGCTGGTGCTCACAACTCAGATCTGAGCCAGGTTCTGGAATGGATTGAGATTCTCGATGCGCGTGGAACCAACCGGGTTGCGAAAGAGGGCGGAGACGATATTGTCCTGCCAATGCCTCGGCGGTACATGCACGATGAACTTGATCTTGGCTATCGGCAGAGCCGCTTCCGTAAGGATCGACGCATACTTTTTGAAGGGGAGCGTATCGTTCAGCCCCCAAGGGGCATGATTGAACCGGGGGAGATTATCATGCAGCTTGGAATCCGTTTGCATCGCGATGATCCCCAGAAGTTGCGTGCGACCATCGATGCGCATAAGCTACATCGGAAACAGACCCAGCCGGTCCAGGCCAGTGCGGGTTCGGTGTTTAAGAATCCCCCCGGAGATTATTCTGGTCGTTTGATCGAGCAGGTTGGTTTGAGAGGGTATCGACATGGAAAGGCGCAGATATCTGAGCGCCATGCGAACTTTATCGTCAACCTTGGTGGCGCAACTGCCGATGATGTGTTAACCCTCGTTAGAGAGGCACATCGGCGGGTACTCGAACAGTTCGGAGTAGACCTGGAGTTAGAGGTCGAACTCCGAGGAGAATGGGAAGGATAATGACCAACAAGAAACAATCCCAGGAGCGTGCAAGCTCACGACGCTATCAAGACCTGGTGCAATCGTTCAATGTAGAAGCGCGCCAGCCCCAGTCCAGAAGCGGAGAACTGTCAGGCCGTGTGAACGGGCCTGAACGACGTGATGCGCATCTGGCCTCGCGTTCCTCACGGGTTGTTTCGACACCATCCCTGGTTCAACCAACTTCCTGGAATGTCCTGGCGGATAGGCGAGCCAGCCTGCGGCGTCAAAATGGCAGTAAGCGCACCAATACAGCTCCTGTCCCACGCAGGTTAGCGCAGACGGGCGTTGGGACGAACAGCGCACAGATTCGGGCGATTAAACGTTCACAAATGCGTCGCGCGAGCTCTCCTGTTCCCGTTCGGAGTGGGCGGCGTTTGCAGCGCAAGAGCGTCCTGATGCGCATCTTTTCGGCTTTGTTTGGAACGGCTCTACTGGTGCTGGCATTGGAATTTGTGCTGACAAGCAGCATATTTCGCGTCCAGCAGGTCAGGGTCGTTGGAACAAACAATCCTGTTTTGATTAGCAGTATTCAGCACATGGGAATACAAGGGCAAAACATTTTCCTGGCTGATACCATGAGCCTGACCAATAAAATTGCCGCTTTGCCTACGGTGAAGTCGGTAGAGCTTGGAAAGCAATGGCCCGACCAGCTACACATTACTATTGTCGAACGAGTACCGGTTTTACTCTGGAAGCTTCGGCAGGGGACGTTTAGTGTTGATAGTCAGGGAGTTGTGATTGCCCCTGCCAGTGCAACCGGTAATACCAATCACCTGATGACCGTTGTAG
>DASSXK010000086.1:0-6962 GCA_035703945.1 Ktedonobacteraceae bacterium
CGGCAGCTTATAGGTCGGCTCGCCATACTCTCTCTGTGTGGAAGGCCAATTGAAATCGGCGGCCTGCATGGCTCGTCCGTTTCGGTTGCCTCGTCGGCCTGGAATCCATTGAAAAGCCAGCCCGATCCCCGACCAGAGGAAAGCGCCCCAGCCCGCCAGCCAGGTTAACGAAATCAACAGCATCAACGCGAACGGCAGCAAGACCATTGGTCCGTGGGTATCCCACAGATAACCAAGCTGGGGAGCCGTATCAATCAGGTACATCCAGGACCGTGGAGGAAAACCACCAGTCAGGCTATACAATACAACCGCACCACCCACAAGGAACAAAGGAGCCACCTGTCTTGTACGGGGATGGCTCGAATAAAAAGATGATAATTGCTCAAACATTTCGCATCCCCTTTTCAAAAAATCATCCGGCACAGTTCCAGAGCGAAACGGTTGCACCAGCCTGTTAACACTAATCCTGACTGGCCTCGATAAAGCGTGTAATCCTGGCCGTCACATTCATCTGAAGATGCAAGCTAATGCCAGCGTACCCTGCTGACATCCCTTCCTGCATCCCTTTCCCACGTGTCGTTACCTGACTCTTCACCATCCAGTTTGTTGGCTCAGGAGAGCCCTGCGCCCAGGCTCGTGCCTCAAGCTGATCCCCGATAGCGTGAAAACGTAATATATAGAGCTGATTTGAGTTGACTTTAAACGGCACACGAGCCAGCACCTTTGTGACACCGGCGCGGCTCTCTTGTAAGACCAGCTCTGTTCCATCCAAATATGTCTTATACCAATTTTTGGCATCAACCCGGCGAAGAAACATCCCGACATTTGCCCCATCATAGCTGCTCAGCGAGCCGATGCAGACGGCTTCCGCATTATCCACCTGTGGTCCTAGCAGCACTGAAATCTCGCCCGATCCATGAATAATCAAACCGCTATTACTATCATCTATAAAACTGACCGAACCCTGCGGATCACTGCTCAGGATTTGCGTATGTTTTACCTGCTCCCAGAACGTCGGGTTCAAATCCTGAAAATTATCTTGTGCCAGAATAGGGCCCAGTACCAGAGGGATGGCCTGCTCCGGCTCCTTCAGGCGTGGGGCAACAGGCATCTCCATCATTCCCTCCCATTGCGGCGTAAACAGGCTCAGAGAGGCCCCAGCAAGGAGCAACACAAGCATCAATCCACCTTTCCAGCCCAGGTATAGCCTGAACTGACGCTTCAAACGCTCTACACGATAATGAACCAGAAGCTGAAAAGACACACGAATTTCCTTTCCCTACACCTGACAATCGATCCGTCCTCCCCCGTGCCTTTCCACTCGGCCTCTTCGGGGGTCTATATTCCCGTTTGGGAACCGCTTCCCACCTGACGTTATAACCGCTAACTTGCTACCGGTAACAGTTCGCACGAAGACAATTGGGGCTCACATTCTCTCTCCATGACTTCGGTGTAAAGCACGCAAACGAGTTCATTCGCCTCATGCTCCCCAATCTGATGAACCAGCATCTGCTGATAACTTCCAACGCGATCCAGCCTTGTGCGAATAAACTCATGTCGGGCTGTCCCCGCTGCAAAATCCATAAAGCCACGCTGCATTGAATCCAGCTCCATCTCAATCTGATCCCGTAATCGAGCGACTTCACTTCTTGCCATGTCAGGCTCCTTTTCTGCTGCTCAAAGCTTACGCAAAACGCTTTAACACGATCCCGCTTCCCCATTCCCCCTACCCCAACCAACGCCTACATCGAACACCTAAAACGTTTGAGCTACAGTGAACGCCTCTTCAACGACCGATGCTACAGGAAACCGTTCAACTTTTACTTTGCATGTTACAAATATAGTCAGACGGTCTTCGAAATCCCTCCTATCACAATCCAAATTTTTCAATACTAAATTTTTTGCCCGCATTTTGCCTCTTTTTTTGTAAAGATTTAGTACAAGACTTACGACTAATTTAAGTGTCTTCTGTATGAATACCCTCTCATAGAGTTAGACTATAGGAAAGGAAAAAGCTAAAAACGGATTTGCCAGAAAAGACAAACAGACCCACATCGTTGTCTTCTAACGACCTTCCATAAGCGAGCAAGCATGGATGAACCAGCTTGCCAGTTGGAATCTACTCTTCCCTCTCATCGCCTGTAGAGCAGTTCCAAGAGAAAAAGAAGCACTTATCCCAATTTACCGCAGTTGGTTCTGATGCTCATTCAAAGGAAGCTCAGCAGGTAGGAAGATAGAGATGTGAAATGTCAGAGAAAAATTGTACAAAAAAAGAGGGCGGTATATTTTCTTATACCACCCTCTTGAAGTAGAAGATGCCTGATTCGATTCTGACGAACAAGACAACGAGACTTGCCTAGCGCTCTTTACTGTATGCCTCACGTGCCAGCGTCGCCGTCACAATCGCGATAATCGCCACAACCATGATAACACCCGATACCGGACGAATCACCGCCAGGGCAGAAACATTCTCAATCAGCAGCAAGACCCCGACCAGAACCAGCACCCCGATCAGGATAATCATATCCCCGACCAGAAAATTGTAGATCGCCTTAATTACCTTCATTGCAATACCTCTTCCTCAACTGATTCGGCCGGTACACCCTTACGGTTCGCTATCTGTGCGGGCGTACGTCGCAGCCACATGACCAGGACAAAAGAGGTCAGCAGATAGATCGCAACCAGAGCCAGGATAAAAACATCGGCCAGGGGCCAGTTAATCCCAAGACCCTCGCCGGCCCAGAAGGTACCAAAGGAAGTCAGCATCACACCAACGACAAATTTGAGCGTATTCTCTGGAATTTTGGTCAAAGGTGCTCGCACCAGCGCACCCAGCGCGATCACCAGAATACCCGCAATCGCCGCACCAATCGCTGCCGAACTGATTCCGCAGCTACTGGAACAGACATTGTTGGCCGCGCTACTGCCAAAAGTGATTACAATAAATGCAACCTCAAGACCTTCCAGCAGCACTGATTTATAAGACAGCAACACTCCAAATGTATCAATGCGTGGGGACTTTTGCTCACCACGTGCCCGTAGCTCAGCCTGCTTTTCCTCGTAGATCGCCTCTTCATCGTGCAGAGACTTCAGGCCGCTATACCGTAAAACAGCCTTCTTTAACCACTTCAGGCCAAACAGGATCAGAATAACCCCAACAACGAGACGCAATATTTCGATTGGGACAAACTGCACCAGCGCTACACCCAGCGTCGCCACAATCACCGCCAGCGTTGCCGCTGCCAGAAATGCGCCGAGGAGTGAACTACGCCAGTTGATCGTCACCCCCACTACCAGAACAATCGTAAAAGCTTCAACAAACTCAACTGCGGACGCCAAAAATGCCGCAGATACGACAGCCCATTGCATGTTTAATGCTCCTAAAAAACAAGAAGAAACCGAACTAGCAACTGTTTATTGCACTCTTAGTATAGCCCAAAAACGCGCGCTCCGCTTGAGATGACGCTGGCAATAATGCTTGTCCTGGCTTCTCAAGCGCATTCAGTCAGCAAATTGCATGGCTTACTATCAAAAAAGGGAGCGCCACCGCTCGGTGGCACTCCCCTCTCAAGTTTGTCTGATACTATACACACATTCAATAAAATACATTGACGCTAAACACGTTGAATCAATAGGCCCGATCAGCCGGACGCAAACGCACAATCAGAACCGGGGGAATTTCCGAATAGGCCAACCAGTTCAAGCGATGTCGCTGTTCTGACGTTGGTGAAAAACCTGGCTCCTCCAGCGCATCCAGCACAAAACCCGCTCGAAAGCTGCTCCCCAAAAGTTCCTGCAAAGTACGATGAAAATAATATTGCGAAACAGGCTGATCGCGCATCGCCAGCCCCTTTTGAAGGGTCCGCCCCAGGTATTTTGAAATCTTTACTGAGTGTGTCAAAATGAGTTCGCCGTTACTCTCATCATCTTCCTCTTCCATCACCATCACCGATCCACCGTTAAAACAGGGATGCATCACAGAAAAAACAAAACGTCCCTCCGGTTTCAAAAGCTGGCGGGAAGCTCGCATAAGCGGATCAATCTCGCTGATATCCATCAGCACCATATTGCAAGAAATCGCATCAAAACGTTCCAGGCCCAACCTCAACATCTGGTTTTCGTCAGTCGCATCAAGGACCTTATACTCAATGCGCTCACGTCCTGCCGTTGTGCGAGCCTGCGCCAGTTCAAGCATCTTCTCACTCACATCCGTCGCAATCACCCGTGCCCCCAATTGCGCCAGGCGCCGTGAAAAGACACCATTTCCACAACCAAACTCCAGTACCAATTCACCCTCCCTGATACCCAGCAGGTGCTCAGAACCAGGGCCAACCAGTTCGCGCTGAAAAACGTTGCCATCACCCATGCGTTGATCCCAAAAAACCGCATTCCGCTCCCAGATGTCCTTAACTTCCTTTCTCAACGCCTCTGCCTGTGCTGGAGTTCGTTGCTCCTTGTTCATCAGATCCCTCCATTTTTTGCCGAACCTGCCTTATATGCTTATTAAAGCGTTAAGATTATACCAGTCCTGACGATTTCCTCCAAATCCCAAAAGACGCCAGATGCATACACTCCCATAACAAGGTAACAGTTTTAAACCATACACAATCTCTTTAGATTCTGCTAAGATACAGTATCAGAGAAGAAAAACCCTCGGGCAAACAACCCAATCACCAACCGAATATATCTATGGCGCATAAGCATTGCTAAAAGTATATATCACAATCAGATACTTGTAAAAAGGATTCACCTGGATAAAGGATACGAATAGATGGAAGAGGCACCAGACCAGCGTCCCGAACAATTCGTCGAAGAGTTGGCCGGCCCAGAAGATTACTGGCTGACCATCACAGATGCCGCCCGCGCCACACGCCGCCAGGATGTCACTATTCGCCGCTGGATTGCCAGGGGTATCCTGCCGGTGCGTCGTCAAGCGGTCGGTTTAAATCAGCGCACCAGACTGGTGCGGGCCAGCGATCTCGCCCAAATCACCCCGATCATTGATCCGGCGGGCGCAATCAGCACCGAGCGTGGCACCCTTGATCTCGTCAGCATCCCCAGGCAACAGGCCCGCCTGATCGAAACCCAGCAACAGCTTGCGGGCCATCTGAGCGATCTGGACCAGAAGCAGCAATTCGGCTTCGCCACCGTCGATCAAGCCCTGGCCTGGCAGGCCGAACTCCTTGGCACGCGCATGACCGAGTTGCAAGAACAGCAGGAAATCCGTATCTCCCGCCTGCAAGAGCAACAAGAAACGACCTTCACGCAACTCAAACAAAAAACCGCTCAGCACCGCATCGCAATTGAAACCGCCCTGACAAATCAACAAAAAACCATTCAAACCGAACTCGATAGCCAGAAAAATACTATTCAAACCGAACTAACCAGCCTACAAAACACCAGCCAAACCGAACTTGCTACCCTGCAAACGCACGTTAACCAGCAAACAGAGCAACTAACCGAACAACTTCACAGCAACCAGGAAAAAACCTCCACCCAATTTGCCCAACAGGCCCAGCAACTTGAAGATCTGGCCCAACGCCTGCTCACCCAACAAGAGCAGTTCAACACTCTGGAAAAACGCCAACAAACCGAGCAGGCTGCGCTCGAAACCCATCTCCAGGAGCAGATTCAAAAGCAACAAGCCGAAAAGGAAGCCTACGAAACACGTCTCCAGGCCCAATCCGCCCTCCTTCAGCAGCAAGCCGACCTGCTCACCCAACTGACTCAACGCCTGGACCAACAACAAACGCTCCTCCACAAACAAACCGAGCAACTTAAGACTGAAAACCACGAACGCAGTCTGCTCACCCAACAACTTGCTTCCCTGGAAGAGCAGCATCGAACCCAACTTGAGCAGACCGCCCATCAAAATACCCAACTTGGAGAGCGATACGAGCAACTTGCCGCCCAACTGGCGAAACTTCAAGAAAACGCCGCCCATCTCCAACAAAGCTGCCAGGAGACACACGGCGAACAAACAAAACGCCTCGCGGAACTGGAGTTGCGTCACAGCACGCACAGTCAATCCCGGCAAGGCAATCATAACCAGAGAGAATAAACTGAGGGGCAACTTTCAATGGTATAAGACAATCTAATCTACACACAGAGGGTCGCGCTGAGTAGCGGCCAGCATCTCTGCGATCAAAGCCGGGGAATCGCCTCAATCCACCAGGTTGCTCTGGTCTGGCAAGCAAGATTATTAAACGTTGTTTGCCTATAACTCGTTAGATAGTGTATGATACAGGCGATTAAAGACACCTGCTGTCATATTTCCCAAAACGTACTCTTTCGATGAGAAAATCATGTCCGCATTTTTCAAAACATGAAGTTCTCAAAAAACCATCCTCCCCAGCAACAAAAAAAGAGGTGACAATACATGCTGATCCGTCGCTTTACCCCTGAACTACACAGACAAATTCCTGGCCAGAACGTTGGCATGTTCGGCCGGGCCATTCTGCGCGATGAACACCATTTTCCAGATAGCGAAAGGTCGAACCAACCCACAAACGACCTGCCCTTGCTGGTCGAAAAACCCCTCGGCATCGTCTCCCTCTATATAGAAGCAGGAGGACACATGCAGGAGCACAGCGCCGACCATCCCATCCTCTTCATTGTTATCAGCGGACGTGGCAAGCTGCGCCTGGGCGGTCCAGAGGGAGAAACGGAAGCGATTAGCGCTGGCGATGCCGTCCTCTGGCCGCCCCACCTCGACCACATGGTCTGGACGGAAGACGAAGCGATTCAGGGCATCGCGATTGAAATGCTCGCCGAAGAAGCCCCTGGTAACACCACCCCTGTTAGATAAAGCCTCCATAAACAAATTCATCAGGGCAAGCAATAGCTTTTTGCCCTGATGAATTGCACAGATAAGATAGGATCTAAAGTCAGAGTGACCATTCGCCTCCAACAATTCGGACCGTCGAACGGACTTTTTCCTGGTATGAGTCATTGAATACTAC
>DASSXK010000476.1:0-2496 GCA_035703945.1 Ktedonobacteraceae bacterium
GATTGACCCCGCGCAGGATAAACGGAAATACAGTTGAGTTCAGGCTGGTTCCCCCCGTATTGCCGATGACGGCGACTGAACCACCATAGCTGGTTGTGCGTAGCAGATAGGCCAGGGTCGAGCCGCCAACGTTATCGATGCAGCTTGCCCAGCGCTCTTTCTCCAGCGGACGTTTGCTCTCGGCGGACGTTTCCTGGCGATCAATAATCTCGTCGGCCCCCAGGGATTTCAAGTAGGAGTGCTGGTCAGATTTGCCGGTGCTGGCCGCGACGGCGTAGCCAGCCGCCTTGAGGATGCTGATCGACATGCTGCCTACCCCACCGGTTGCACCTGTCACCAGCACTGGTTTATTGCCGGGCTTGAGTCCCATCTGCTCCATCTGGTGAAGCGCGAGGGCAGAGGTATAGCCAGGGGTGCCAATCACCATCGCTTCCTTGAGCGTGAGTCCGGTGGGCAGCGGGATCAGCCAGTCGGCCTTCAGGCGAGCGTACTCGCTAAAGCCGCCGGTGTGGGCGACACCCAGATCGTAGCTCGTTGCCAGCACCTGGTCGCCAGCTTTGAAACGGGGGTCGCTGGATTCAACGACGCTTCCGGACAGATCGATACCGGGCACAAGCGGATACTTGCGGATAACGCGTCCATCCGGAATCGAGGCCAGGCCATCTTTATAGTTAATGCCCGAGTAGGCAACTTTGATCAGCACTTCACCGGTCGAGAGGTCGTCGACCTTTAACTCGGTGAGACCAGCGCTAAACTCCGTCTCGGTTTTATTGACGACATAGGCACGAAACTTTACATCTGACATGTTACAAAACCTCCTGATACGGCCAAAGAACTCTAGAATGAGCCAGTTCCAGGCAAGGGACTGGCCTGCCTCATAATCCAGTGTTCTGACATCGACGTTCTATCTGAGCTTCCTTTTCAATAAGAACGAAGGATAAAGCGATTCCGCTTGTTGAAGCCCTTCGCTCTCTTTGAGAGGGTCGGTGCTCATTTTAGGCATTTTGAGCTTTCTCATATAGATTATGCCACGTATCATCATAGTACGGCGAGAACATGTGTCCCGGCTGAATACTACTGCTAAAATCGTTGTGTCCGCTAAGGTACCAGTTGTTACCCTGCTTGATGAACCAGGGCCCACCGCTGGAGCCACCATTCATACCGCAAGGGATTGAGATGACAGTGCCGCCAGCATGCTGCCAGGAACGACCCTGTGCGCCGTCGCAAGACTTTCTACTCAAACCATCGAAGGGTGGGGCGGCGGGATAACCGAAGGCATAGAATGTGGAATTGGTGGGTTGATTATAGGCCCAACCTGCTCCACCGACGACATCGGTCAGTTGACCCTGATCGTTGGGGGCAACGACAGCCATACCAAGATCATGATGCAGGTCGTTGGGGCGGGCATCGATCCAGTCCGCTGGCACTTCCAGGCGTTGGGCGGCCCAGCAGCCGTAGGGCGTTGTGCCATGATCAAACAGTGGGCAGAAGATCAGATTCGAGACCCAGCCGCCATTCCAGTACAGGCAGTGTCCGGCGGTATCGACGACGCTGTGGTTATTGCTGTCAACGGCCGTGCCGGAGCAGGACATATTCTGTCCAGATGGACCGGTGAAGAAGATTCTGCCAACGGTCGAAAGTGGATAGGAGGCGTCTCCTTTGACTGGAGGATGTCCCTCTTGCTGAACTGCTTGAGCCTGGGTATTCTGCTGGCTGAAATCGGCGGGATTGTTGTCCTGCTCATCGACGCTGGTTGCGCTGTTCATGCTATCCGTTGTCCAGTAGTTGAGGGCGATGTTGGGGGCGGCCCCAACGGCGTGATCAACGATTCCGCTGGAAAAAGGATTGAAAGCGTTTATTGCAAATCGTGCAAATCCAGCCAGATAGACCACGTAGACGATTGCAAGCAGGCTCAGGGCGATCCTGCCGATACGAGGATTGAGGATGAGATCGTGCAGTCGCGTATTCATGCCTCACTCTTTTCTTAAGCGTTTTGCGGATCGGAGGGCCGGCGCTTCTCCGGTTTTCCCTGGTCAAGCGAATCAACAATCGGCATTTTGGCGGGTTTGGCCTGGCGCATTCTATCTTGCGTCCAATATTTCAGGGCATCTTCAGGACTGTTTTCGACAGTATGTTCAACAACTTTAGCGGGCCGTTTTGGCTTCGAGAAGAGCTTCCAGGCCAGCCAGTTTAGGCCTGCAAGCAAGCCAAGAAAAACTGCACTGAGCAAGGGCACTGAAATGCGCATCTTTTTTTGTGACATCGTGCTTCTCTCTTTCTGAAAGACGTTTCTATACAGGGAGTCGGTAGTGGTTTTCTATTTATTACTCTTCAGAAGTAGATTTGTTGCATTGACCAAAATTGTGATACCTTCTGTGGAGATTATACCAGTAAATCAGGCATTTAAGAAGCTTACCGAAGGAGAAGACGGCTTATATTTTGCAATTCAATTTGGATGAGCTAAATCTGGAAGTGTATCTTGAATGACTTTCTATA
>DASSXK010000529.1:0-15470 GCA_035703945.1 Ktedonobacteraceae bacterium
ACGAAGCCAGTCGCCGCTGGTCCGGCCCCGCTATGGATGGTCGTGGATAGATAGAGCGCGCTCCAATCAAACATCGCCCCCACACTGAGCAGAGCGCTAAAGGCAATTAGACTTAACAGTATGACAGTGGGTGAGAAGTAACCAGCCAATCTCTTTTTAGAAGTACTTGGCGCTGCTTTCTGAACAGGCTTGGGACGGAGAAAGAAGCGCGAACTCCAGAGAATGCAGCCGCAGCAAAGCAATGTGATGGCGCTAAAATGAATCTCAGGCAGAATGTTCTGGGCTGCCAGCAAGTTTCCAAGAAATGCTCCAATCAATCCTCCTATACTGAAGCAGGCATGAAAAGAATTAAAGATAGGTTGACCCCAGGCCTCCTCGATCTCAGCCCCCTCGATATTCATCATGATATCCATTGCCCCGCTTCCGATTCCAAAGAGGATAAGGCCCACTATCAGCAGGGGCAGATTGGGCGCAAATGCCAGCAGTGCGAGGGCAGTTGCCATTGTGATAGCTGCCACTGTCATGATGAGTCTTCCGCTCCTATGCTTCGCAATGCGTCCGGCGATATTCATCGCGATCAATCCGCTAAGTGTCGTGCTTAACAAGGCAAATCCCAGTTGGCCGGAAGAAAGCGCTAAATTTGCCTGGATGGTGGGTAGACGCGTTGGTAAACTCGCTGTCACGATGCCATTGACCAGAAAGAACATGCTGATTGCAATCCGAGCCTGGCGCAGGGAGCGGTTATTTTGACCTATGAGTTTTGATATCATCTGCTATTCCATTCCTATATTTCTCTATCATTGCGTGGGTCGAAAGAGGTCTTTTGCCGGGTTGTCTCCTGGCATACTGGCTGGCGGGCAGATGAATGAGTGGTTTGCCTGTATTTGAGCAAGGCCTATTTGTGTGAAGATCAGCACGTGCATTGCTTCGCCAAAAACAGTTGCAGGAGGATTAGCGCATGGCGAGGCATCCCGGTGAAGAAGTGGGGAGTCACTCAGATGATCTCCCGCAAGGGGCAGAGAAAATGGAGGGTAGCACGAGAAAACAAGAACCGGCATAGTGCTTGAACTATCTGCTGGATCTTGTGCTTGCTATTGTGCCAAATTTCTGCCGCATGAGCCCGGCATGGTCGCTCATGCGGCTTTTTTGTCTGAAAGTGGAAGCAATCTTTTCATATATATTCCTACAAAATGGGCGATGAATGTAAGATTTCAAGTTTGATAGTAACAGTTTGGGCGAAGGAATGTCAAGGAAGGCGCTTAAAGCCATTGCCGACCTGCTCAGAAAAATGAATGGCTTGCTGGTAGGAAAAAAGTCTCAAGATCATCTGAGTTTTTCGATCAGGTGGATATAGAGGCTCTATATAGTATGAGGAGAATGTGGTTAGAAGAGAGGGGTATAAGCGATATCGTGTGATTGGTTAACTGGTTGATGATCGTAGGGTATTGATGATTGGAAATGGCGGGGAAGACAGAAGGACGTGTGGAGCGGCTTTTCACACCACTTGCTTCTTCTCCTGCCCTGGTCCCATCCTTCTTTCAGCAAGGAGAGGAAGATGATGGGTGGGGTGGAGATACATCCCTCCCCTTACAGAAGGGAAGAAATATTTCTTTTTACGATACCTGTGACATCACGGAGATGATAAAGGTGCGAGATCTACCAGATTGCCAGATGCGATTGGGAAACGTTATTCGCCATTCGCCTAAATATGTGGAAAGGGCCATGGAGTGCGTTTATGGAGAAAAATACTTCTGATTCTACCGACACATTGATTGAACAGTGGTGGGAACTTTATTATACATACATTTTTCAGTATATCCAAGGCTACGCGAAATGCAGGCATGAAATTGCTCAGGAGCTAACTCAAGAGGTCTTTGAGCGCGCCTTTTATAGCTTGCGGGACCGGCCTGATGGGATTGAAAACCCCAAAGGTTGGTTGCGAAAGGTTGCGGAAAATGTCTGTAAAAGCTTCTATACTGATACTAACAGTCACCATGTTTATGATCCGACGTATTATACATCTGAAGGAGAAGAGAAATCATATCTTGATGATTTAGAAAGCCCAGAAGACGAGCAGCCAGAAAGGGTCACTGAAAAGCTTGAAGTGTTGCGATGGGTCTATGCACTTTTAGAAACACTTCCTCAGGAGTACCAACGAGCTTTTTGGCTTCACTATGCGCAAGGTTATACGTATGAGGAGATCGCAAGATCATTCATGGTGAACCGAACGCCGAAAACAATTAGCACGTATGCGCGTAAGACTCGAGAGATTTTGAAAGGGCGATTAGAAGAACAAGAACATTAATCGACCTGTAACGAGAGGACCAACTATGGATGATTTTGCATCTCATGATGAACGGAGGGTTCTACCCGATACGGGAGCTATACGTAAGCTCACATTCTCAGATTTGCCCCAATACTTAGAAGAGCCAGCAAGTGGAGGAGGAGTGCATTCGCACTCCTCTGGCCTACGGGAAGTGTCAGGGAGGTTGCATCGGAAGACTGAACCCTTACATCAGACTCCCTGGCAGGCTCTTGTTGTGCCCCTGACAAGCGAGAAGGTAGAGGACCGACTGGAAGCCATTCGTGCGTTGGCACGTGCCGGGAAGCAGACATGCCTGGAAGCGCAGTTGTATTTAAGAGAGGCATTAGGTGATGAAGCTGAACAGGTGCGTGTAGAAGCCGCAAAAGCGTGTGCATTGCTGGGTGATGAAGCCCCCATTGATGCCCTGATGTGTGCCCTGACCGAGCATTCCTGGCAGGTGCGGACAGTAGCGGCCCAGACATTGGGCGTTACCTGTGGGACGACTGAGATTCCTCATCTCATAAAGCTGCTTAAACCTGAACGGGATGAGAATGTTAGAGAAGCCATCGTGCGAGCACTGGGTAAGCAAGGGCACTCGATGCCTGTGGATATTTTGATCAATGTCTTACTTCATGATCAGAACTGGTTAGTTCGCACAGCGGCTGCCTGGGCATTGGGAGAACTAGACGAATTGGCTCCAATCGATCCACTACTAAAAGCACTTCAGCAGGATGCTGATGAGAGCGTACGGGCGGCTGCGGCCAAGGCCCTGGGGAAATCAGGTAATCCTGCTGTGATTGATTATTTGTTCAAGGCTTTGGATGATCCAGAGATGGAGGTGCAAGATGCTGTCGACTGGGCACTACAACAATTTGATAAGGAAGCTCGTGGCCTGAAGACCTGGGGGCCGGTCTATCATTTTGATGAAGAACCCTCGCCGCAAGCACGAGCATTTTTGGAAATTACGCAGTTCCTTAGAGATAAGAAAGGCTGGCTTGATCGATCAAATATGCTTCAAACTGCGCGAGGGCCTGCCCTTCACCTCAATTTTTTTTATCAAAGCACCTCGAGTTTCTATCAAACAGTAATGCAGCAGCCACTAAATAATAGATCTTCGCTCGAACCACTTGTAAGCGCGCTTAATGAGCGCGATCCCGTTGTGGAGGAAGCGTTGAAGCATGCGATTGAATCAAGAAAGGACCGTCCGTGGCTTGATCTACTTGTGGTCTCCTTTGTTCTCACCAGTTCAAAGAATGGTCCAAGAGAGAAAAATCTTCGTGTGATTATCTCCGGGATGGGTCTTTTGAATGTTCGTGCTCATGATGTTTCCGTGCTGGATCTATTAGTTGACGCGTGGTGCAAAGCAGTAGAAGAGCCGCCCGTTTCTGATAATATGAATAATCGCACACCAGTAAATACGACGAATTTGCTAGATTTGAGAGTTTGGTACGATCCCATTACCCAGGAGGCCCCTGAACTGACTATGAGCTAAGGATATGGATAGGTTCCCTGATGAGGGCCAGTCAAGCTACTGGCCCTTTATATTGTTTGTGGAGTGTCGCTCTCGGCAGGAGGGGAAAGATATGGTATATTCTGAATTAATTCGTCGTCAGCAGACAGTCGGTGCCCTTTGTTTTTGTCTCGACAATCAAGGGTCATGGTGCAGTCACGTATAAAGAATAGAAGACAAGGTGACTGCGAGACGAACAGAGAAGAGGAAAAAAGTGAATCAGGATGGATTCTCCCCGGCATCGCTGGGGTTTTTGCGTACAGCAGTCATCTCACCAGCGTTGCAAGTTGCGGACGTTCGGTACAATACACAAATGATAATTGAGGCCTTGCAGGAGGCCGCTTCACGCGGTTGCCAGTTAGCCCTGTTTCCTGAACTGAGCATCACTGGTTATACCTGTGGTGATCTGTTTTATCAGGCTCTTTTGCAACAGCAAGCAAGTGAGGCGCTGCTCTTGATAGCACAGGCAGCAGGTGAGGCCCGGATCTCGGCTGTTGTTGGTCTGCCAATTGCAGCAGGCGGCAGATTGTATAATTGCGCCGCCTTTGTGAATGACCATGTCGTGCAAGGGATTGTTCCCAAAACATATCTGCCCGTCACCAACGAATATTATGAAGAACGCTGGTTTAGCTCGTCCCGGAACTGCCCCTTTACTAGCCTGCAACTCGCCAGTAACGAGATTCCCTTTGGGACCGACCTGCTTTTTTCCGCCACAAACGTTCCAGGTTATATGCTCGGAATCGAAATCTGTGAGGATCTGTGGGCTGTTCAGCCTCCAAGCAGCAGCATGGCGCTGGCAGGTGCGACGGTTCTGCTAAATCCCTCCGCGAGCGATGAGGTCTTGGGCAAAGCAACCTATCGTGAGGCTCTGATTCGGCAGCAGGCTGCTCGTTGCCTGGCAGCTTATCTGTATGCCGGGGCCGGGCCAGGTGAATCAACAACCGATATTGTCTTCTCCGGACACGGCATGATCAGCGAAAACGGCAATATGCTGGCTGAGACCGAACGTTTCCACTTTTCAACGCAGATGGCGCTGGCTGATATTGATGTTCAGCGGCTGACTCATGAACGTTTACGCAATAGCAGCTTCGCTTCTGCGCTTCCAGAGAAGCCATTCAGAATCATCCCATTCACGGTCGCCAGGGAATTTGCTGTGACCTCGCAGGAGCGTCTCCTACGTCCCGATCTCTCGCCGACGCCTTTTGTGCCTGCTGATCCCGCCCAACGTGCCCGGCATTGTCAGGAGATATTTCATCTGCAATCGGTCGGGCTGGCCAAACGGCTCAAGCATACTGGTATCACGCATATCACGCTGGGGCTGTCTGGTGGGCTGGACTCAACGCTGGCTCTTTTGGTTACGCAGCAGGCCTTTGAGATGCTCTCCCTGGACCGCGAAGGGATTGTTGCGATTACGATGCCGGGCTTCGGGACAACCAATCGAACCCTGAACAATTCCGAAAAACTGGCAAAATCGCTTGGAATCACCCTGCAACGTATTCCGATAGGCGACTCCGTTTTACAGCATTTTAAGGATATTGGACACGACGCCAATGTGCATGATGTGACCTACGAGAATGCCCAGGCCCGGGAAAGAACGCAGATTTTGATGGACATGGCGAATCAAGTCGGTGGTTTAATGGTTGGAACCGGTGATCTTTCAGAGCTTGCCCTTGGCTGGTGTACCTATAATGCCGATCAGATGTCTATGTATCATGTCAATGCCGGCGTGCCAAAAACGCTGGTCCGCTACCTGATCGAGTGGTCCGCTGATAGCGTGTACACCAATGAAACGGCCGAGGTCCTACGCGACATTAGCGCGACGCCTATCACACCTGAGCTGCTGCCATTGGGGGAGAACGATGTGCTGGTCCAGGAAACGGAAGCAACGATTGGACCCTACATACTGCACGACTTTTTTCTCTTCTATGCTGTCCGCCACGGTTTTTCCCCGCGCAAGATCTTTTGGCTGGCCTGTCAGGTCTTTCAGGAACATCATGGACCAGCAGAGATCTTACGCTGGCTAAAGACGTTTTACCAACGCTTTTTTGCCTCGCAGTTTAAGCGTTCAGCGATGCCGGATGGGCCGAAGGTTGGTTCCGTTGCATTATCCCCGCGTGGAGATTGGCGTATGCCCAGTGATGCAAGCTGCGCGTTATGGTTACAGGAGATTGAAACTTTGGAGCGTATCTCATCCGTTGAATAATAAGAGATAGATTTAGATCAAATATGGCTTGTTCCGGGTGAGGCCGCAAGGAGAAAAATGATTGGGTGAATTGCTGCTTTGTGAAGTCACATGTGAGAATTGGCGTGCCGCTCTTCAGCTCGCGGTTCTTCCAGAACAACAACGGTTTATCTCAGAACATACACCAATTGTGGCGATAGCGCTTGCGAAAGCTTATATTCGCCCAAACGGACTCACCTGGACACCCTTCGCGTTTTATCACGCGGAAGAAATGATCGGATTTACCGCATTATCCTATGAGTCCCATAGCCAGCAGAACTATTGGCTCTATCATTTCTTTATCGATTATCGCTATCAGGGGCGGGGGTATGGAAAACAGGCATTACAGGCGTTTCTTCAGTTTATCCAGGCTCAATATACGCAATGTGAAGCGGTGCAACTTACCGTTCACCCACACAATTACCGTGCTCAAAGCCTGTACCGTAATGGCGGGTTTCGACCAACAGGCCTCGAATTAGCAGGAGAGCCGGTCTATAAATTCACATTCAGCACCTGAACTACGTATATGATACACTGATAGCAATTATTTAAGAGAGTAAAGATAGGTCAGGCCATGGCTCAAGAAGAACCTCAAATAATAAATGTTCAAGAAGCGGCGGAAATCCTTGGTGTCTCACCCACGACAATTCGGCGTTGGGCTCAGGAAAGAAAAATAGAAGGCAAGCAAAGTAGAAAAAGCGGAGAGTGGCTTTTTACCGAAGAGGCGCTTCAGGCCATTGGAAGTATGACTCCGTCTTCTAATGGCCTCGCAAATAGAGAAGAGGTTCATTTGGAGAAAGGGCAGCACAAGGAGCAAAGTTTGCAGCTCATCAACGCCTCTTCTTATGATTTTCTCGCGGGTGGTGGAGAGATGGGAGAGCGAATACGTACAACCGATTGGTCGAAAACTCCGCTTGGACCAGTGGAAACGTGGCCGCAGAGCTTGAGAACGATTGTGCGAATCATGTTAACGTCTCGCCAGCCCATCTGGATTGGCTGGGGGCCTGAGCTTATTAAACTCTACAATGATGCCTATAAAACCATTGTTGGTGGCAAGCATCCCTGGGCGCTGGGTCGCCCTGCGTCTGAAGTCTGGCATGAAATCTGGGATTCTGTCGGGCCACGTCTGCAAATCGCCCTGGAACAGAATGAGGGAACCTACGATGAATCCCTGTTGCTCATCATGGAACGTTATGGGTACCCTGAAGAGACCTATTATACTTTTTCTTATAGTCCTGTGCCAGGGGATCATGGAGGGGTAGAGGGAATTATTTGCGCGAATACAGATGATACACAGCGCATTATTGGTGAGCGGCAGGTAAAGCTCCTGCGTACATTGGCGGCTGAGAGTTCCGATGCCCGGACGATCGAAGATGCCTGTCGACTCAGCGTCAGAAGTTTGGGCTTTAACACCCATGATATCCCATTCGCGATGCTTTATTTACTTGACCATGATAAGCAGGTGGCAACGCTTGTCGAGACTGCTGGAATTGAGAAAGAACATCCGGCTGTTCCAGCGACTGTCGCGCTTGATGCTTCTTCATCCTGGCCTTTTGCCACGGCTTTCAGCACCCAGAAGGATTGCCTGGTTTCGGATCTGGAGAAATGGTTTGATGATCTTCCAACCGGTGCCTGGGAACTTTCTCCTCATCAAGCGATTGCTCTCCCGATTGCTCCTTCTGGTCAGGCGGGCAAGGCGGGCATGTTGGTCGTTGGTCTAAATCCGTACAGACTATTTGATGAAGGATATCAAGGGTTTCTAAATCTGGTTGCAGGCCAGATTGCGGCCAGCCTGGCAAATGCCCAGGCCTATGAGGATGAGCGCAAACGCGCTGAGGCGCTGGCCGAAATTGATCGCGCAAAAACCTTGTTTTTTAGCAATGTCTCGCATGAATTGCGTACCCCACTCACGCTTATTTTGGGATCTATCGAAGAGACTCTGGCAAACCGGGATGGGCTTTCTTTGGAGCAACGTGAACGCAGTGAAATTCAGTACCGAAATTCCCTGCGCCTCTTACGACTTGTGAATACCTTGTTGGATTTTTCACGTATTGAGGCAGGAAAGGTTCAGGCATTCTATAAGCAGACTGACCTGGCCTCTCTGACTGCCGATCTGGCAAGCAATTTTCGCTCAACCGTGGAAAAAGCCGGGATGCAGTTGATTGTGGATTGCCCTCCATTGAAATCACCTGTCTATGTAGATCAGCCGATGTGGGAAAAGATCGTTCTCAATCTGCTTTCGAATGCCTTCAAATACACGCTTGAAGGCAAGATTACCGTCACGCTTCGACAAAATAGATCGACGGTAGAACTTAAAGTCAGCGATACAGGCGTTGGCATTCCTGAAGAGGAACTTCCACGAATGTTTGAACGCTTTCATCGTGTCAGAGGGACTGAAGGCAGAACCCACGAAGGCACCGGAATTGGCCTTTCCCTGGTACACGAACTGGTCAAGTTGCATGGAGGCACGATTGGCGTGACCAGTAAACTTGGCAAAGGGAGTACATTTACCGTCACATTACCCTTAGGCATCACTCATCTTCCAGAAGGACAATTTTCAACGGATGCCACGCTTTCATCTACCTCACTGGGGGCGCAGACCTATGTCGAGGAAGCGCTCTGGCTACTTGCAGGTCAGGAAGCTACCGCCCAACTTCTTCCTGATCTCGCGCTCTCTACTGAAGGGCATCAATCTCTTCCGCAGCATGAGAATGAGTCGGTGCAGAAGGCTCGCATCCTCTTCGCCGATGATAACGCCGATATGCGAGCCTATGTTGGTCGCCTGTTGCGGCAACATTACGAGGTCCAGACCGTGCCAGATGGTCTGGCCGCTCTGGCCGCGATAAAGCAGAATCATCCAGATCTCGTCCTGACGGATGTGATGATGCCAAAAATGGACGGCTTTGAACTCCTGCAAAAGCTTCGTTCTGACCCGGAGACCCGAACATTGCCGGTAATCTTGCTCTCTGCCCGTGCGGGTGAGGAGGCGAAAAGTGAGGGCATGGAGGCTGGCGCTGATGATTATTTGATCAAGCCATTTAGCGTACGCGAACTATTGGCCCGTGTTGGTACGCATCTTCAGATGGCACGCCTGCGTAAAGAAGCCGAAGATGAAGTGAAAGCGGAGCGGCAGCGACTTCGTGATCTGTTTATGCAGGCCCCTGCCTATATTGCGGTTCTACGTGGTCCCGATCATATCTTTGAACTGGCGAATCCTCTCTATATGAAGGTTGTTGGCGCGCACCGCGAAATCGTTGGCAAATCTTTACGAGATGCGCTCCCTGAATTGGTAGGGCAGGGATTTGCTCAGTTACTGGATAGGGTTTATCAAACGGGGGAGCCGTTTACTGTCAATGAATCGCTTGCTCAGCTTGATCGCAACGGCAATGGGACGCTTGAGGATGTCTATTTTAACTTTGTCTATCAACCCTCGCGCGATGCCAGAGGAAATGTTGATGGCGTTCTGGTGTATGCGGTAGATGTGACGGAACAGGTGAAAACCCGTCAGCTCATTCAGGAAAGTGAGGCTCGCTTCCGCACCCTGGCTGATAACATTCCCAATCTTGCCTGGATGGCACAGCCTGATGGTTGGATTTACTGGTATAACTCCCGCTGGTACGACTATACCGGAACACGCCCCGAGCAGATGAGAGGGCATGGCTGGCAAGCGGTCCATCATCCAGATGTTCTGCCAGAGGTCCTGGCATACTGGAGCCATTCTCTTAAAACCGGCGAACCCTTTGAGATGGTTTTTCCTTTACGTGGGGCTGACGGCAATTATCGACCCTTTTTGACGCGCACAGTTGCTATTCGCGATGAGACGGGCAAGATCGTGCAATGGTTTGGTACCAATACCGACATTACCAAGCAAAAACAACTGGAGCAGCAAAAAGATGAGTTTATTGGCATTGCCAGCCACGAATTGAAAACGCCTGTCACCAGTATTAAGGGGTATACGCAGTTGTTGGAGCGCCATTTCCGTAAAGCAGGCGATCAACGTTCATCCGACCTACTCAAGAAGATGGATGTACAAATAAACAAACTGACCAATCTGATCGGAGATCTACTCGATTCCACCAGGATCGAGAGTGGTAAGTTATTGTTTCATCTCTCCTCGTTCGATTATAATGATCTGGTCAGTGAAGTTGTTGAAGATATACAACGTACTACTGTGAAGCATACAATTGCTCCGCAGTTGGCCCCATCGGTGACTATCTATGCGGATCGCGATCGCATCGGGCAGGTGCTGACAAATCTTTTCACCAATGCGATTAAATATTCTCCCAATGCCAAAGATATTCTGGTCAGAACAGAGATCAAAGATGGAAATATCATTACCTCTATCCAGGATTTTGGAATAGGTATTCCCAAAGAGAAACAGCCTTATGTCTTTGAGCGCTTTTTCCGGGTAGAGGGTGAGACACAGATTACCTATCCTGGCCTGGGGCTGGGGCTATATATCTCGTCTGAATTTGTTAAAAGACATCAAGGATCGATCTGGGTAGAGAGCAAAGAAGATGAAGGTACGACGATTTCGTTTTCTTTGCCTCTGGAACAAGGACCTGTAGAAAGGAATTCCTGAGTTGAGACGTATGGGAGGATCAGATGGAGGGTAGCAAGAAAAGAGTCTTGATTGCGGATGATGATCCCGCTATTCTGGATGTTCTTACTTTGTTTCTTGAGGAGGTTGGCTATGAGGTCGAAAGCACGATTAATCCGGAAACTATCGGCGAGTTCTCGACCGGTTATCCTGATCTAATGATCCTGGATATCTGGATGTCCGGCTGGAACGGACTCGATATCTGTCGGACCTTAAAGGGTCAGGCGACAACCAGGCAGTTGCCCATCATTCTTTTTTCGGCCAAAAAAGAGGCGGAAGAGCTTGCCTACGAGGCCGGAGCTGACGATTTTATCGCCAAACCCTTTAACCTGGATGATATGTTGGATAAAGTTGAACGCTTCTTTAAAGATTCCTGACTTCTCCTCCTTCCCTGGTGTCCTCCTCTCGCTGTTACTAACTGAATGATCGCAAGAAGCGCATCGTCCCAAGGGGCGATGTGTTTGTATGTTCTTTCTGGTATATTGAGAAGCCCACCCTCTCTCATCATCACCTTGAGCTGAGATAATTATATAATGAGAGGTATGATGATCTACAGGATCATTGTGCCGGGCGTATATTTCCTGTCTACTCGTTTTCTGACGTATGACAGGTGGAGGATTTTTTTCAATGGTTTCTCTGTTTCAACGTGCATATCCGCCAGCCGTTCCTGCACCTGGCCTGGCTTTCTGGTTCCCTTTTCAAGGACACGAGCTTATTGCTCAGAGGGGTGAGCAGGGAAGCACCCCAATTCAAACAGATAACGCTGGTATTGCCGCAATCCAGCCCCAAAATATACTCTATGTTGGAACGATTAACGGTATCCCTTGTATGACTTGTGAAGTGAGTCCTGCCCAGCCTCTTCCACCAGAATGGAAAGCGATTAGCTTGCGTGCCATTTTTGCTCAATTTGACGAAGAAGCTTATAATGCCGCTGGCTATGCTTCCCAGATTCTCAATTGGCAGCGGACAAGCAAGTTTTGCCCTGTTTGCGGCTCTCCCAACGGGCCGCTTTCTGTGAGCTGGGGACGTCATTGTCCCGTCTGCGAGCATCAGGGATTTCCACAGGCCATTCCGGCGGTCCTGGCCCTCGTACACAATGGAGATTATATCTTGCTGGCAACCGGTCGCGGACGGAAAATCTATAGTATCCTTGCGGGCTTTGTTGAGCCGGGGGAAACTTTAGAGGATTGTGTGCGCCGTGAGGTGGCCGAAGAGTCTGGCGTGGCGGTTGATAATGTCACCTATATTAGCAGCCAACCCTGGCCTTTCCCGACACAGTTGATGGTTGGATTTCATGCACGCTATGTCACGGGCGAGCTACGACCCGAGCCCGCTGAGCTGGATGATGCTGGCTGGTTCCATGTCGATAACCTGCCAGCTCTGCCACCCTCGCTCAGCCTCTCCTATCAGCTTATCAGAGATTGGGCCAACGCCCTACGACCCGATAATCCTCCATTGTCCTGATAGATGCTTGCCGGAAGAGACAATAAATGCTATTTTTGCATTACGCTCATCTATTGTCTCTTCCAGGATTCCGGGTGAAATGGAGTTCATTCCTGCTCTCTTATCCTGGCCAGCGCCCGGACCGGAAAGGTGCCTGCTCCTTTGAACTTAGGCGGAAGCGCACTAAAGCTAATGCCCTCATCCGGAAGTTGCTCCAGGCCACACAGGTGTTCTACAATCAAAATTTCCGCGCCGAGCAGCCCAGAATGTGCTGGTCGTGAATTTTCCCTCGTATCATCAATGTTGACAGAATCGATCCCAACCAGATTAGTACCACTTTCTACCAGATATTGAACTGCATCCTCAGTCAGGTAGGGATGATTCCCGAAATAGCGTTCGGTATTCCAGTAGCGGTCCCAACCGGTATGGACCAGCACTGCTTTCCCTTGTAGCTCTTTCCCCTGGAAAAAACGGCGGTCGATTGCCAGCGTTTGTCTATGATCGGCTCGGATAACAATCCCTTCAATCTCAGATAGCCGCTCCACGCTTATTTCAGAAATATCTTTGCCGTTTGAGAAGCGGTGGAATGGACAATCCAGGTAGGTTCCCGTGTTGGTGACCATCTCGATTTTCCCGATCTGAAATTCGGTTCCTGGAGCGTAGATTTTGCGCGATTCTTCTCTACTCAGGTAATCACAGATGAGCGGTGCTGGCAACCCTTTGTATGTCACAAGTCCATCGCTAATTGTGTGGCTCAAATCAATCAGGCGATGTTTGCTGAAGCTATGTATGCCAGGCTGGCGTTTATGATGTTCGTCTATAATCTTCTTATTCAAGATTCGCACATGACCAACCATCAGGAGTCGCATATCTCTGACAAGATACTCCGCAAGCTCCACGTCGGAAATCGTATCTCCGACGAGATCCAGGCGAAAGTCCTGACCCTGTATGCCTCCGCCATTAGTGAATTCTAGCTCGAAGTCAAATTGTACTCGCTTGTCCACTGAACGTTTCCTTTCTGGGCTAAGCCTCAAGGGTTTCCCAATCGACCCACTCGCCGGGTTTGAGGAGCAGGGTAGAAGCACCTCGCTCCTGCGCAATCTTCAGAAATGTGTTCCTGGCATCGGGAAATTCGACATAGTGGCCGGGATCATGCATCCCAAAGTGAATCGGGCAGATTCGCTTCGCCCCAAGTATCTGTCCGGCTGTGACGGCCTGCTCTGGCGTCAGTGTCGCGGGTATCTGGCTGCCTGTGAAGCGGCCACGATTATAGGTGACGCCGTTAATTGGCATAAAGGCCAGATCGAACGGACCATACTGGCGTGCAATATTCCACCAGTATCCGTGCCAGATCGTATCGCCGCAGTGGATTATTCGTCGCCCGTCTGCATCAATGATCCAGGAGACCTGTGGATCTCCCCAGCCATCCGAAGCCGGGACGGGTATTGCCATAATATCGGCACTCAGCCAATCAAGCAAGACCGCTTCATGTAGCTCGACTCCCCGGACCCGGAGCGTCTTACGTGAGACCTCATCCACAATTGGCCTGGGACAGATCAGGCTTCCATCCTCACCAAGAATTGTCGCCAATGTAGTATGATCATAATGATCGGTATGGGCATGCGTGATTGCGGCGTGTCGCGATGCTGTTCTGGCACTGAGTTTAATGACAGGACCTTCTCCGCTGCGCCAGTTGGGAGCGTCCTCAATTGCGTCGATAAAGAGGGTGGTGTCGCCCACTTCAATTTTAATCCCGGCCCACGTGAGGCGTTGAATGTGCATGTTGTTCTCCTGGAAAGTTTCGACTTAGAGATGAAAAGACCATCCTATAAATTGTCTGGCAATCCAATCAGGTGCTAGCTTGCCTGCTTACAGATGGGGCTTTTCCAAAATGTTCAAGCCAGGCCCGTCGAAACTGGCGAGCATCACCAAATCCACTTTTAACGGCAATGCTCTCCAGTGAGAGATCCGTGTCGTGTATAAGATGATTGGCCAACTCCAATCTCAATCGCCGCAGGTACTCACGCGGAGTAATTCCGGTCGCTTCCTTAAAGGCCCGTGCCAGGGAGCGGACACTCGTCTGTCCCACGACCGCGAGATCAGCGAGAGAAACGGGATCGCTGACATGTTCAGCCAGCCAATCCTGCACCTTATGGACAGAGGGATTGAGGTGCGAGCGATATTCAAGATGAATGCTTATCTGGCGTTCCATGCCGCTTCTGCGCAGGTAGATCACAAGTTGCCGGGCCACTTCCGCCGCCAGCCGGGGTCCACTGTCCTGCTCAAGCAGCCAGAGGGCCATATCAATTCCGGAAGTCACCCCGGCGCTGGTGATGATGCCCCGATCCTGGACATAAAGCACGCCATCGAGCACCTGGGCCGTTGGGTAGCTTGCCTGGAGCTCGGCAATATCATCCCAATGGGTCGTACATCGTCTTCTATGCAGTAGCCCTGCTTCGCCCAGAATGCCTGCGCCTGAACAGATCGAAGCTATCTTTGAGCCTGCCTGATGACTTGCCAGAAGCCATTGTCTGCTGGGTTCATCGAGCACGCTCTGATTCGTGCTGGCCGAGGTGCCAGGTATCAGGATCAAGGCGCTCTCATCAACTTCCGGCAGGGGCTCTAAATGGGCCAGGTGCAGATGTTGGGTCGTCTGAACTTCGCTGGATATTCCGCAGTAGCGTAGCTTGTATGGGGCATTAAACAACCGTGCCGCCGTATCGAATACCTGTACGGGTCCGGCCAGGTCAAGTAGTTGAACACCTGGTAAAATAAGCACAATCACTTGCCGTGGCGCAGGGTATGTGATAGATGTTGATTCAAGTAACGGTCTTTTCATACCATTAGTATGAACCTCTTGAACGAAGATTACCAGGGAGATTTTGGCCAGATTGCGGACAAATATGGCCAAAATCTACTTTTATTCGAGCGCTTTACACTTATTTAGCATAAGAGACCTGGGCGGCCTGGAGTTGCTTAAGGTGCTCGGGGACCGAATCCAATACGGCCTTCATGCAATCCTGAATCGTCATGGGCCCGAATTCGCCGTGGATGCCCTGGCGTTGTAGTGCGGAATCCGGTAGATCGCTGACGATGCTGGCGAATCGTTCGCACTGTTGCGCTAGCTGATCGCGCAGGGCGGCCGGATCGGCGTGTTGATAGTCATGCTTTGTTACCTCTACATCCTGATCGTAGCCAGGGAGTTTCGGTTTTTCCTCGTGCCAGATCCTTTCAACACGTGTAGCCCAGTTCGATATTTTATCAATCATATGCCCCATGACTTCTATGGCGGACCATTCTCCAGCGGCTGGCCGATGGCGCATGGCTTGCTGATCATCTTTGCGTAAATCATTGTAAAATGTCGAGGGAATCTCTCGAAGTTGCATTGCCC
>DASSXK010000560.1:0-6143 GCA_035703945.1 Ktedonobacteraceae bacterium
TTCAGATGAAGTTTCTGCTCTTGAACAATCTTTTTCTCTTCCTGACTCGTCCGGGCGCATCTACATGGCGATCTGGAGAAGTGATAACGGTTACTGCACGTATTCAAAATTCCTTTGGTATACAGATGTTGGAGGAGGGAAAGGTATTTGTACTTAAATTTATAAGCATATTTTAATCTTTATCAGGCTTTGTTCACATTATTTTTAAGGTTTTTTATGTAATTTCGGGTAATTTTGCATGATTATCAGGCAAATTGACTGGTTTCTTTGCATTTAAGTCCCATCGTTAATATCTGATTAGAGTTTGGGAAAAGGCGAAAAATAAGTACTTTGGTACTGCAATCGTAACCAATAACGGTATTTTATCAACGTGCTTATACCAGGTGTGGAAAGAGAAAGAAGCGCTCAATAGATGAGGAGCGAACAGGGGGGTTAGATGGACAAAGGGTCAGGAGAAACTGTCTGTTTAACGGTTTCTCCTGACCCTTAGCAGTTATCGTTAGCATAGTAAAAGCCAGATAGCTGGCAGGACTACACGGTCCGAGGCACTTTTGTCTCCAGCATGAATTTGTAGGTCTCGTAGGTCTGGCGTGCGATCTGCTCCTGCGTATAGTTATCCAGAACTCGCTGTCGCCCTTTGGCAGCCAGTTGAGCGTATAACGCCGGGTCATCCAGCAACTGCTGAACGCGGTTTGCCAGTTCACGGGCATTGCCTTCTGGAAAGACCAGTCCGGCATCTGCGATCACATGGGGAATCTCGCCCGAATCGGAGCCGATCACCGGCGTTTCGCAGGCCATAGATTCAGGCAGCACGCGCCCGAACTGCTCGATCCAGTTTGGTCGGCTGAGCGAAGGTAACACGAAGGCGTCCAGCCGCTCCATCTCTCGTGGAACATCGCTTGTAGGGACCCCGCCCTTAAAGGTGACGCGATCCGTGACTCCCAGTTTCGCAGCTTGCTCCACCAGCGCATCTTTCATTGGACCGTTGCCAATAAAAAGCGCCCGACAGTAATCTGGCAGGTAGGTCAGGGCCTCGATCATCAGCGGCAGGCCCTTTTGTTCCACCAGGCGACCAATGAAACCGATTGTAAATGGATCGCCGGGCTTGCGAGGTGTGCGCGGTGCGCTGCGCTGGTAGATTGTGGTATCAAAGCCGAACTGCGGGATAACCCTGATCTCGCCCTTATAGCCCTTCTTACGCAGGATATCCTCGGCATCGCGGTTGCCCGCCAGGGCTACGCTGGCATTCTGATAGTTATAAATCTCCATCCAGCGGAAGGGGGGCGGATAATCCCGATAGAGATTTTGCCAGGTAAAGAAAAGACCTTTGGCATCGTGCTGGCGCGTCAGGCGCATTGCCAGATAGGTTGCCAGATTGTATGGCTCTTCATCGATATGTACAACTTCTGGCTTGACCTCTTTCATAATCTGGCCGAGGCGAGGATAGAAGTGCATATGGTAGTTGCCATTGAGCGTCATTGGTGTGACGATCATCTGATAACCTTTGGTATATAGGCGTTCAAGCTTCTGTATGCTGCCATCGTCGTGATTCCAGTGTTCCGGCGTGACCAGTGTCAGCTCCATGCCTGGAAGCTTTGCCAGCTCCTCCAGCTTGGTTTGGGACGTGCCCAGGACCAGGGCCTTTGAAATCATAAGTACGCGCATGTTTATCTTCCTCGTTTCCTTGCGTAAGCCTCTTCGTAAGCTGCGAGCGTCTCTTTGGCGGTTTTGCGCCAGTGGAACCATTTGGCGCGTTCCAGCGAGCGAGTGCGTAGATCAGCCTCCAATTCGGGCTTCGTCAGGACGTTATACATTGCATCGACCCATGCTGCTGTGTCCATTGGATCAAGTGAAATCGCCGCATCGCCCGCGACTTCGGGCAGGGAGGTGCGGTTTGAGCAGATAACGGGTGCGCCGCAGGCCATTGCCTCTAACGGAGTCAGGCCGAAGCCCTCGTATAACGATGGAAAGGCAAAGGCGCTGGCATCGCTATAGAGCGTGGGTTTATCCTCTTCGTCAATAAAACGGTAGACGATCTGGCCTGTCATACCCAGATCGGCCGCGACCGGTCGCGGATCGGGAAAGAGTGGCCCCTTTTGCTTATCGGGATTGCCCGCGATCAACAGTTGAAGTCCCGGATCTCCCAGGCGTCGATACAGCTCGGCAAAGGCCCGGACAAGCTGTGGCACGTTTTTGCGTTGATCCAGTCCACCAAGATAAAAAATGTAGCGTTCGCCTACGCCATATTTGGCGCGGGTTCTGGCTCGTAGCTCCATATCAGTGATGGGATGATACTCTTCTCCGGCCGCCTGGTAGATCACCCGGATACGATCCGGTTTGATCTTGAGCGTCTCGATGATATCCTGTTTGGCGTGCTGCGAGATTGTGATAATCAGGCGAGCCTGGCGGGCGGCCCGACTGACAACCTTCAGATAGGCTCGCACCTTCGCGCTTTCCTGATAGGCTGGCAGGCGTAGTGGAATAACATCATGGATTGTCACGATTGTCGGACTGCGCATAAACAATGGCGGTGCGAAATAAGGGATATGAAACAGATCAACATCGGCATTCTGGGCGGCAGCGGGTCCGGTAAACTGTTCCCAGACAAGTTTTTCGATGTTCTCTTTGCGACCTTTTAAAATAGGCACCGGTCGTTCCACATAGGGGAAGCGTGTCAGCGGCCCTTCCAGCTCTGGTTTAGGGCTGTCGCCAAACAGGACATACTTGTTTTTTGTATCGATCTCGGCAAGCTGGTTTAAAAGCTGGACAAGGTACTGACCCGTTCCACTTGCCGGATATTTAAAGAAGAGAGTGTTAATGCCAATTTTCATACATGTACCTCGGAAAAGTCCGATTCACCGTTATTGAGCTTTGTATAGACCGAGAGCATTTTACGTGCAGACTCTTCCCAGGTAAATTGTTGCGCACGTTTATACCCTTTTTGACGCAGCTCTTCCCGCAGCGGTTCGTCTTCAGATAGTCGGATCAATGCATCTGCAAGTTGATCAATATTATGTGGATCGACCAGGAGAGCCGCATCTCCCACTACCTCGGGCAAGGAAGACGTATTGGATGAAATCACTGGTGTGCCACAGGCCATTGCCTCTAGAGGTGGAATCCCAAAACCCTCCGAGAAAGATGGGAAGGCGAAGATGCTGGCCATACTGTAAAGAGTTACCAGCTCCAGATCGGTCACACGACCCAGGAAAAGAACCTGCTTCTCCAGCTTCAGGTCGGCAATAACTTGTTTAGTCTCTTCATAGAGCCAGCCCTTGCCGCCAGCGATTGCCAGCATGGCCGGCCCCTTTTTCTGCTGACGAGCTTTGTGGAAGGCTTTAATCAGCCCCAGGTGATTTTTGCGCGGCTCCAATGTTCCGACACTCAGGACAAAGGGGTCTTGCAAATGGAATTTGTTGCGGGTCGCCCCCAGGATCAAAGGATCGGTGATACGTTGGAAATAGGAGCTGACCCCATTGGGAACAATCGTAATTTTCGAGGCTGGCGTCTGGAAATGCTGGATCAGTGCCCGGCGGGTCTCTTCAGAGATCGCGGCGACCACATCGGCCTGTGCGACTGCCTGGGGAACAACACGTTTTAAGTAGGCTGACAGGCTGGGTGCGGCATATTCCGACTGTTCCAGGAAGGCCAGGTCGTGAATCGTGACGACCGTTTTCTGCTTGCCGCTCAGAGGTGGCAGCGTAAAGTCGGGACCATGATAAATATCTGCCCGACCAGAAAAAAGATTGGCGTACAATGGAACGCGCCAGCGGTACCAGAGCACATTGAGCAGACGGTCGGGGATAATAATCCCGCGACCGCGCACATTTTCAGCTTCGGGAAACGGGCGCTCCTCCGTGGGGCGTCCGCTACTCAGCAATGTATACTGGTTGGTTGAATCCTGAGCGAGCATTGCCGCTACAAGGCTGCGGGTATAGTGGCCGATCCCGGCCTGCTGCCTGATTGCGGCAGTATAGTCAAGAGCAATACGCATATAGCTACCTTAGTCGAATTTAACCCGGAGGCCATTTCAGGTGACGGCCGCCAAGCATATGGAAGTGCAGGTGAAAGACGCTCTGTCCGGCGTCGGGGCCAACGTTTGTTACAAAACGATAGCCGCGCTCATCCAAACCTTGCTCGTGTGCCAGTTGTTGCGCCACAGTGAAAATTTTGGCGAGCATTGGACCATCTTCGGGCGTGATATCGGTCATAGAGCCGATATGCTGCCGTGGAATGATCAGGATGTGATGGGGTGCCTGTGGATTGATGTCGGCAAATGCGACGATGTCTGGATCGCTGTAAACAATATTGCTGGGGATCTCTCCTGCGGCAATTTTACAGAACAGGCAATTTTCCATACAACTCCTCTCCTCACATAAAAGTCTGACCAGGCCAGATAGAGTCCTTTTTTATCTGGCCTGGTTCAGTCTATTATTCCCCCAAATGGGTCTGTCCGTCAATGGGTATAGCCGTATCGGACGAAACGGCCTGCCCAGCTTTTCCGGTCTCGTCTGTCTGTTCTGTTGCTTGAAGGGGAGTGACCTGTGGTGTCTGGCTGTTTTCAGCCGTAGATTGTGGCTCGTCGGTTGATGCTGGTTTCTCTGCATCAACCGATTTCTCGGCGCTATGTGTTTCGGGATCGTTATATTGTGGCAGCTTCAATTCCTGGCGAATCTTTTTGATTGCCTGGTAGACAACTCCGGTTTTCAGTTCCAGCTTCTGAGCGATTTCTTTGTGAACGCCAATTGGGGGAACCGGCAGATAAGGCTCGTAGGCGGCTTTAATGCTTTCCAGTTCGGCTTCATTGCCCTTGTAGGTCTGAATCTCCCACCAACTGGGGATACCGATGCGATCGCGTAGCTCTTTGACGATCTTCTTGACTGTTTTTCGTGGAATGCTGAGTTCTTGCGCAATCTGTGTGCGTATCCCATCGAACTCAGCGGGCTGTGAGAGCTCCTGATAGCGTTCTTCTACTTTGGCGATCTGTTCAGGGGTTGGCACAAAAGGTGCTGGTGGTGGAATCTTCTCGCGTTTTGGTTTTGGTGGCTGCACCTGTTTGGGTAGAGCTGGTTTCTTTGGCGGTTTGGGCTTATTGGCAGCTCCCTCATTAGGACGGAAACGCTCGCGCCCCGGTGCGGTTGGCCCTCCTGGACGGGCAGGAGCGCGATTGTAGCCGCTATCCAGTGGTTGGCGTGGCCTTTGCCCGATACTGCCGGGGACGGTATAGCCGATGCCTCGGTATGAGCCTGGAGAGCGATAGTCATTCTCGCGGTGGTTAGGATTATACGTTCCCGGACCGCGTTGGCCGCCCTCACGAAAATTAGTGGGTCCACGCTGGTTGTCCTCGCGATAATTACCGCGCCCGGCGGGTCCGCGCTCGTCGTTATAGCTGCGATGCCCTCCCATATTGTGGGAGTCGCGCTCATCCTGATAGCCTCCAGTTGTGGAGCGGTCGGGGCGATCCTGCGCACCGCGCTCACGTGAAGGTGTCGGAAACGCTGGTTTGGGTTTCGGCTGATCCGGCTGGCCGACTTTCACGTCTTGAATCGAGTCGAGCCAGTGGTTGCTGCTATTGGTGGTCGGTTTTGGTTTTGGTGGTATGGTTTGTCTGGGGGCTGCCCCCGCACTTACCTGGCTTCCTTCCTTACCGGAAGCGGGTGGTGCAGATTTTGCAGCCAATTTTTCTTTTCTGGCTTTTTGCATACAATCCGGACAAGTTACTTCTTTAGCATTTGCCGACTGAAACCACTTGCCACAAGATATGCAGCGCATTTTTGTCTTGCTCACACGCAAAATCCCCCTGTCCCTTAAAATACTGAACCAAAAACCTTACGATGTGTCGGAATGCATATATAAGTATAGCAGGTTTCCGTTGAGCGTCAATCAATATATTTCTACAAGCAAGCACATCTGTAGCCCGTGCGAAAAGTTGTACCGGTCGGATGTCCTGGTAGAAAAAGGCTGAGCACTCGTCTGCGACACATAGAGGCCGGTTTTCTTCCGGTTATGGGAAGATGCATCCTCAAAGCTTGTCGGCGGCACGCGGGGAGTTTCCTCCCCGCATGTATGCTTTTCGAGGTTCTTCTCAATCTAGTAATCGTATGGCTGGCGTGGAGCGTCACTATCTCAGGATTGCGAGGTACTTT
>DASSXK010000154.1:0-9774 GCA_035703945.1 Ktedonobacteraceae bacterium
GCTGAACTTGAACACGAGGCTGCTTCAGACACTACTCATGAGCACGAGGCTGCTCCCGAACTTGAACAGGAGACGCCTGCCCCTGAGATCAACGAAACAGATACTGAAATCGAACAAGAGGCACATCGTTCGCCAATCGCCTCCCCCGATGATTCTGATATAATCGCTGAGCCAGAAACCGTCTCAGTAACGCCTGAAGAGGATATTGCCGAGGCTGATACGGTCTCCGATGCTCCTGAAGAAGAAAGTGAAGCGGAAGAGGAAACAGCTTCGACAATTCCTGAAGCACAGGTGGCTGAAGCAGGCACAACGCCGCAAGAATCCTCTCTACGGGAGCAGATTGCGGACCGCGAAACGGAGCATGTACCAACCCCTACTCAGGAACAGATTGCCCATGCCAACGCGGAGACAACATCCACCCCTGCCGCTCATGTTGAGCACATCGCCGATATGGCAACAAGCAAGCAAGCAAGCGCACACGCCGAGGTGCCATCTCCAGAGCAATATGAGTTTGCCGGTCCTTTAGCGGATCTTGAGGATGCCGAAACTATCCCTGAGCTAACCTACGAACCGGACACTTCCTACTTCCCTGAACCCGATTTCAGTGTCAGAGATGAAGAGGTTCCTCACGCGAACACCGATGGCAGCGAGCTGAATATCGATTATCAGCAAATTGCCAATGCCAGCGAAGCATTGCCCGAACCCGAGTCCTATGAAACGACGATCTTCGACATTCCTCCCGATGAACAGCTCAACTGGCTGAGCAGCATGCAGGAGACCGAAAAGGAAGCAGCCGTCGATCCAGATACTGGCAAGCCTCAAGCAAGTAAGCAAGATAAGCCTGCGCAATCACAGAGATCGACGTCTGCTTCCCGCAATTCGAAAGCCAAAAAACGCCGCCGTTAAAATAGACAAGAAGAAACGTGTGATAAGTGGTTTGCAATGGCTTCGTACCTTGCCTGGGAGGATAAGAGAGGTTGCAAGCGGCAAAAACCTTGCCTGGGATGACTAAGAGAGACTTGCCCTTGCAATCTTTGTCTGGAACGATAAGAGGGGCTGCAAGGGCTTCGTCCCTTGCCTGGATGGATAAGAGGAATTTGTCCTTGCAATCCCTTGCCTGGGAATGAATAAGAGGGGTTGCAAGGGGCTTGGCCCCTTGCCTGGGGAGCGGGGCTGTGCCCCGCCTCATCCCCCCCTGCCTCGCCGCCGCAGGCGGCATCTTTTCAAGGAATACAACACTCAAAAGGACGAAGTGGAACTCCCACGCTGTAAGCGTTCGATAATCTCTTTCAAACGTCGTGTTTCAGACTGATGCTGATCGCGTAGCTGCGTCATCTGAAGTTCCATCTCCACCTGTAGCTGCTCCATTCGATCCTTCATGTGCAAAATGGCTTCGACGCCCGCGAGATTTACCCCAAGATCACGCATTAAACTGCGTATATGCATGACTCGTTCAATATCATGATCGGAATACAAACGAGGGCTATGCGGACTAGATCCTTTACGCGCAGGCGAGATCAGACCGAGACGCTCATAATGACGTAATGTCTGCTCATGGACCTCTGCCTTCGCGGCAGCTACGCTGATAATGTACCATGCGCCTTCGCTTGTCTCAGGCACGTCGCACCCCCTTTTACTTATGAAGGAACTTCGGCACCTCGGGTATGCGCCAGCTTCTCAAACAAAGCACGTTCCTCAGTAGTCAAATGCATCGGCAAGACAACTTTGACCCGTGCAAACAAATTGCCGCTTCCTTCGCCACGCAAACGCGGCATCCCTTTCCCGGCCAGGCGAAACATCCGACCATTCTGCGTTTCCGCTGGCACGGTCAGCATCAGTTTTCGACCATCAGGTAGTGGTACAGGAACGGCTCCCCCTAGCATGGCATCCACCAGGTTGACTTCTACATCAACGTAGAGATCATCGCCTTTACGTTCGTAAATGGCATCACTCCTGACGCTAATTACCAGGTAAAGATCACCTCGTGGACCACCACCAATTCCAGGCTGTCCCTCACCGGCAATACGAATTCTAGAACCATTATCAACACCAGCAGGAATCTTCACTTGAAGCCGCTTGCTATTGGAAACCATCCCCTGACCACCACAGGTTGTACAGATGGTCCCCCCGATGTCACCCGTCCCCTTACATGTCGGACAGACATCAGTGGACTGGACATTGAAATTCCGCGCGGCTCCCATGAACGCTTCTGCCAGGGTTATTTCGACGGGTTGCTCAATGTTATCGCCGGCACGTCGCCGAAAATCGCTACGTGCACCTGCTCCAGCATTTCGCGTCCCTCCTGCCGTTCCGGCCGAACGCCCAAACAAAGCTTCGAAGAAATCTGAAAAACCACCCGCACCCGAGTTGTCAAAGTCGAGCGGGGAACGCCCACCACCATAATTGTAGGTTCGCCTGGCACCACCGGCTCCCGCTCCAGGCGAAAAGCCAAACTGTTCCTGCCAGTTGGGGCCGAGCGTATCGTATTTGCGACGCTTTTCCGTATCAGAGAGCACTTCGTACGCTTCGTTGATCTCTTTAAATTTCTCTTCGGCTTTTTTGTCGCCGGGATTCACATCTGGATGATACTTGCGTGCAAGCTTACGAAAAGCTTTCTTAATATCATCCGCGCTACTCCCTCGCGCTACGCCCAACACTTTATAATAGTCTTTATAGTCCATTTTCCCCACCCTTGTGTATACTTCTCACAGAGGTGCCGCTATGTCAGTACCTCAGGCGTCGGCTTGTGGATTGCCCATGCTCACCTTCACACGAGATGGTCGCAGCGTCTCTTCTCCCAGCATATACCCTTTTTGCACTTCTTCAACAATCGTTCCTTCAGGCTTGTCGCTATCCTCAACGGCCTCAACTGCTTCATGCAAGTAAGGATTGAACGACTCTCCGACTGCCTGAACAGGGGATAACCCCTCGCTTCTCAAAACTTCGTTCATCTGCCATTGCATCATACGCAGCGCCTGTTGCAGACCTTCGCGGTCCAACGTGTCCTGATACATCAAAGCACGCTCCACGTTGTCCATCACTCCAAGAAGCTTATGGAATAGAGCCTTCTTTTGCTGTAAGACCCGATCAGCCGAGACGCGCTCTTGCCGCTTCCGGAAATTATCCATTTCCGCGCGCTCGCGCAGGTATTTCGCCCAGTTATCGGTAGCTTCCTGCCGCACCTGAGCCAACTGGCTCTCCAGTTCCGCAATTCTCGAATCAACTGCCCCCGAACCATTGTTCTTCTGTTCGGTAGCCTTTTCTTGAGACTCATCCATGATGAAGGGTATCTCCTTTATTTCTCTATTTTTGCCCTCCGAAGAAGGCTGAGCTGTCTGCTTGAGAATCTATGAATATGTCAAATGACAATGTTTTTACTGTCTCTCTAGTATAGAACTTGAGTGCCTTACTGTCAAGAAATGCAAAATAATAGGAAATAGCGGCCGACCTTTACAGCTTGCTTGCCATGAATGCTTATGGGTTAAGATCCAGCGCTGCTTTCTCTGGATAGCGCTGGCGGATTGGCGTGAGAATCGCCGTCAGGCTAATCACAGCCCCGACAGATCCAATGATCAGCAGAACATTAGGTGTCCCTATCTTGACCGTCAGGGCCGTAAACAGGGCCGCTCCCAGAGGTCCAGGAGCCGAGCCAATCGTCCAGAACGCTGAGGTCACTCGCCCTAACAGATGATCAGGCGTGATCTGCTGCCGCAACGACATCGAAGACATCCCCGCAAGCACGCTGCTGAAGGTGAACAAGATTGCCAGCAATGCGATCACGATGGGTTGCTGGGAAAGCCCTATCAGCAGAAGCGCGATAAAGCTCAGAAAGAAGCCACCAATCCAGCAAATACCAAATCCCAGGCGATTTCGTATCAACGGAAAAAATATCCCTGCCAGCAGCGATCCCAGGCTTGCCAATCCAAAAATCACTCCGACGGCGCTATCGTTTTGCCCCAGATCATGCTTCAAATGAAAGATAAACAGGTCCAGCGCCCCGGCTGTAAAGAGGGTGAAGAGCAGCAACAGGATCGAAAGGGTCCGTAAAATCGGCTGCTGCCAGAGAAAGACCAGGCCCGCAAGCAGTTCGCCCATAATCCCATTATGCTTGCCGGGTACCTGGGGAGCGGCAACCTGTACAGGAATCTCCTCTTGCAAGCTCTCAACATCAGAAATCCTGGCCGGAATATGCTTAAAACGTATCAGCAAGAGCGAAAGAGCAGAAATCCCAAATGAGAGCGAATCTATGCTGATCGCAAAGGTTGAGCCAAAACGAGCAGAAATAAGTCCAGCCAGAATCGGTCCTAGCACAAACGAGAGCGAATACGAGGCTTGCAAGCGTCCGTTGGCATCTGAAATCTGGACACGCTCAACCATATTGGGGATCGCAGCGACATAGGCGACCTGAAATACCATTCCGAGGCATGATCCCAGAGCAACCACCACATAAATCACCCAGAGCTGCGGCCCCAACCATAACCATCCCAGCGGAATCGAAAGGTAGAGCAAAACCCGTGCCGTATCGCAGAAAATCATCAGCCTTCTTCGATCCAGGCGATCAACAATCGCCCCGGCGAAAATACCCGCCACCAATTGCCCAACCCCAAACGTACCCGTAACCAGTCCCATCTGCGCTACCGAGCCGGTTGCCTGCAAAACCAGCAACGGGATCGCAATTGTTGCGAATGCATCCCCCAACACCGATAGTGTCTGCCCAAGCCAAAAAATATTAAAATCTCGATTATGCCACAATCTGGCGGCGGCTGATTGTAGCCGTTTCTCTTTTTCTACGTCCTTAACTTGCACTAAAACCTCACGCTTCTGATAAAACGACTCAGACACAACAATTCCGCAAAAATTTACACACATAAATACCTGAACCGGGCAGCCCAATTCAGCCGCAGGTTATCAAGCACAGGGAGATTTTTCCCTGGGGAGAGTATTACTGAGGGGGAAGATGCAAAACCCAAACAGCGGAGATCACACTTAAAGCCATTCTCATGTACTACTATTTAGTACGACCCAACATCAGAAATCGTCACGTAAGAGGATACTTAATCTTCGTCAAGTTGCGTGCCATCGAGGGCTTCAGACCATAGCTCACCACGTTCAAGCATAATCGGGCCAAACAATTCATCCTGGGTAACAACCAGGCGACGATGCTTCCACATCTCCAGTGCAGCAATGAACGTGACGATGATGACGAGGGCGGAGCGTTCATTTTCAATCACATTGGCAAAGCTGATGCGTGGCGTATCGCTAAGCAGCGCCACAATTTCGGCAATCCGGTCGCTGACACGTACGCGGGAGAGGGGCATCAGGTCCACGCCCCGCGCCTCATCTTTGGCCCGTAGCTCCAGCAGGCGTTGAAAGGCCTGAGCAAGCGACTGCGCCTCCAGGCCGACCAGCGTGGGGGGAGACCAGGCAAGCTGCCTTTCAACCCCAGCCAGTGGCTGCACACGGCCATAGGTCTGCAACCCTTCGGTCTCACGCACCTTCAAATAGGAGGCGATCTCTTTGGTCAACTTATATTCCAGCAGGTGAGTGCGGAGGTTTTCAGCCATCTCAGCGGCCTTCTCCATCTCGCCCTTCATATCGTCCTTCGAGGTCTGTGGCAACAAGCTTTGGGATTTGATATAGAGCAAACGAGCAGCAATCGAAACAAAAGCCGCCATATTCGCCAGGGGCAGCGCCTCGGCCTGCATATCCCAATGCTCCAGGTAGGCCAGGTACTGGTCGGTCACGGCCAGCAAGGAGATCGTCGTAATCTCCATCTGGCGCTTCTCGATCAGGTGTAAGAGAAGATCCAGGGGACCCTCAAAGACCGGCAATCGAACAACGTAGCGCGTGGCCTGATTGTTCGATTCCTGTGTTCCCGCTTCCAGCTTCTCAAGCAAAGCGGTTGCAGTTTCTTCATGCGAATTGTTTGCTAGTTGCTCAGGCATTTCAGGAAACCTCGTCGATGGCATGCAGGGCGGCGGCAGGTCCCTGTGGCTGGTGGTGTGTCCGAATGTAGACAACCGCCTGGGGAGATAAGCCAGCTTGCGCCGCCAGCTCCGCTCCGATCTCGGCATGCCACCAGGCATAACCAAGCGAACGCCGCCAACGCGATTGTTGCATGTCTGGATAGACCGCCACGCGCTTTAATAACTGGGGACAAAGGCGCTTGCCCAATACAATCGTCGGACGCGTCCAGAAAGGCACACGTCCCTCAGATTTCCCAACATCGTGCAGCAGGGCCGCCGCCAGCAGATCTTCTTCACGGCAGCCGCTGGCATACAGGCCACGACAGACACGCAGGGCGTGCTGCTGCTCAGGCGTACGCATGCGGCGAAAGAGGGGCCACGCCGACGTTGGCAGCCAGCGTTCAGCCTCCGCATAATCCGCTTCGTTGAGGGGCTTCACAAAACCAAGTTGTTGAAATCCTTGCCCCAGCCGATACACAACAACCTTAAACCAGTTAGACATCATTTACCGCAGATAAAAGAGCTGCCCGATAAGATCAAAAGTCGGACCTGCAACAAGACTAACCACATATCCAGCGACTTGTGTAATATATGAGGCAAGATGGAAAATAAACAGCGTGCCCAACGGCCCAATAAACTGGCCCAGGAAGGGCAGCAAAAAGAAAATCGCCAGAATAATAAAAGGACCATAGGGGGCCGATTTCGCAAACGACATCGCCTGCCGACTCGGAAGCAAAGCATACAGTATTTGATAGCCGTCCAGCGGATAGATCGGGACAATATTCAAAATCGCGATCCCAATATTAGCAATCGCGAAAGCCAGCACAAACTGCGGGATACGATACAAATACACATTATTAATAATATCCACCGAGAAAACACGCAGCAACAAACCTGCCAGCAGCCCCACAATCAAGCTAAAGATCGGCCCGGCCAGCGCCACCACCATCGTCCCAAAATTAGGACCACCACGCAGTTTCCAGGGATCGGTTTTCACCGGACGTCCCCAGCCAAGAGCCGCGCCGCCTCCAGGCTGAAAGGCCAGAATCACACACAACAAGAGGCCGACGGGATCAATATGGTCACGAATATTCAACGTACGGCGTCCATCACTCTCAGGTGTATGATCTCCCAACCAGGACGCAACCATCGCGTGGGCGAATTCATGGAGCGCAATCGCTACCAGGAACGAGGCAATAAACATCAGTGCCAGCAATACATTTATCATTCGATCTCACCAGTCTTCTATGCTAACAGATCAATTTCCAGACCTTCATACGCGGTTTGCGTGTTCGCAAAAAAAAGACGCGCATCCATCTGCATCTGATCCAGCTTCTCATCATCATAGCCTGGATCATGATGAAACAACACCAACCGTTTAGCCTCAACACAATTTGCGGTCCTGGTCGCCATCTCAAACGTACTATGGCCAAACCCCTGCTTCGAGTGTTGATAGTCCGGGGTCGTATACTGGGCGTCGTGAATCAAAAGATCGGTTCCCTGAGCAAATTCTCTAAATTCCTCATCGCACTCGTCTTCCCACTCGACATCGGTCGCAAAAATCAGGCTCCGGCCACCATACTCAACCCGATAACAGACCGCCCCATCCTGGGGATGACAGTGTGTATATTGGGCATATACGCACAGATCGTTGCCAGGTTGCGTCTCTGTTCTCAGAATAATTTGTGGTTCAGCTTTTTTAGAGCCCCAGGCAATCAGCTCTTGATCTGTAATCGTATGAAACAAGCGTTTTGAAGGCAGGCTCCGCAGATCTACTGGAAAATAAGGCGGCGACATAATCGGTAGCAAGATTTGTTCGATTGAGCGATCTCCAAGGCCAGGTCCAAAAAAATGGAGGCTGGCACGCTTCTCAAAGAGCGGTAAAAAAAAGGGAAACCCAATCAGATGGTCCCCGTGGGCGTGTGTAAAAAACACCGAAAGGTCAAGCGGTCCCGCTGGCGTCTGCTGAAGCAGATGCTCTCCCAGTTGAATGATTCCACTTCCGGCATCCAGGATGAGCGTATGTGCTCCAGCCTGAATTTCAAGGCACGATGTGTTACCACCGTAACGTACCGTTTTAGGACCGGGAGTAGGATAACTGCCTCGTACGCCCCAGAATCGAACCAAAAAACGCGGCTGATCAAACATCTTGCTCAACTCCTGCCAATAACCCCGTCGATATGTGGTGTCCTTTATTATAACGTGCAACTGCCCCCTTGGAAAGTCCAGGCAGAAACGTGGCGATAAACTCCACTTGATAATCGCCAATCAGCCCTTCTAATTCTATCGTTTACTTGACTAAACGCACGAGATGCGATACGAATATGCAGACGCGCCTTTGCAAAAGCGACCAGCGTTTGAAAGCCAGCCAGCATGTTGCTGGCTGAAAGACACTCAATCGTATCGCAACAATAGCTACCGGTGCGGCACTCAGTAGAAGGAGATAGATATGCAACGACGACATCGCCTGAGCATCCCCTACCAGGCTGCCCTGGTCCTGAGTATACTACCAGTCATACTCTTACTTACAGCCTGTGGAGACACGACGGGTAAGCCACCATCCGCACAACAGCTTATCTCGAAAGCCCAGACTGCAATTAATAAGGTCACGTCTTATCATTTTAATCTGACCGTTGACAACCCCGGCACAAATGGGGCTTTCACAATCAAAGATGCCGATGGAGACATCGTTGTTCCCGATAAATTGAAATCTAACGCCACGACGATTGTCTTTGGAACCAGCGTTCAGGTCCAATTCATCTCAATCGGAAATAAGCAATTTGTCTCCGATCCTATCACCGGAAAGTGGAGCCCTACCAGCGGGCTGCTCGATCCCCGCAATCTTTCAGACCCCCAAACCGGTGTGGCCGCAATTCTGGGACACATGCAAAATCTCAGCACCCCATCCGATAGCAATGTCGATGGTACCGACTGTTGGAGCATTGATGGGAAACTGGATGCCCAATATCTCACCAGTATTACCGGCGGCGGGCTGGCTCCTGGTACCCTGGTCAATGTCAACACATGCATTGGTAAATCAGATAACCTCCCCTATCTCATTAAGATGAATGGCAAAGCCGCCCAGGGCGATCTTGCAAATACATCTCGTACGTTTAAACTCTCGAAGTTCGGAGAGACTGTGACAATTACCGCACCAATTTAAGGGGCTTCGACGGGTCTTTGCGGGTAAGTTCATTGCTTGCTCGCAACGATTCAATCAAAACAAGCTTGCTTACTTTACAGCCATTTGGGAGCTGATTATGAATAAAATCGTAACTCCAACGCAGAATGTACCGCAACGCTCGGCAATGCTTGCGATCCTGATTATGTGCCTCGCCGTATTCCTGACCGCGCTTGACCAAACAGTTGTGGTTACTACTCTACCCCAGATTATACTTGATCTCCAGATTCCAATTGTTCAACTTGATCGAGCGGCCTGGATTATCAGTGGCTACCTGCTGGGATACGTCGTGGCAATGCCGCTGATGGGGCACGTTTCCGATCTTTATGGCCGCCGCCGGGTGCTGTTTATTAGTCTGGGGATCTTCGCGTTCGGCTCGCTATTTTGTGGCCTTGCCCCACAACTGGGAGGACGCTTCAATCTGGCCTTCCTGCAAAATCTGGGTATCGATGTCAGTTCTCCGGGCCTCGTCTGGCTGGTCGCGGCACGCTTTATTCAGGCGGCCGGAGGCGGAGCCGTCGTGCCAGTTGCGATGGCCGTGGCAGGAGATTTCTATGGACAACAGCCACGAAAGTTGGCTCTGCTGCTCGGCCTGATTGGCATGGTCACGGAAGCTGGCGGCGTGCT
>DASSXK010000203.1:0-7645 GCA_035703945.1 Ktedonobacteraceae bacterium
ATGCTCTCGTCCGTCGGCCTCTGGGCGGCCAGCTTCGCAGAATCCCTGCTGGATGACGAAACCCTTTTAAGCGGAGCCTATCGGCTGAACGATCAATCGCCGCTGGGCTCGGCAGCGGGCTACGGTGTCCCGATGGCAATCGACCGCCAGTATAGCTCCGATCTGCTGGGCTTCGCCCGTGTGCAGCACAACGTCATCTACGCCCAGAACAGCCGGGGCAAGATCGAGGCCGCGATCCTCCAGGCGCTGATGCAGATCATGCTGGATCTGAGCAAGCTAGCACAGGATGTGCTGCTCTTCAGCACCGTCGAATACGGCTTCTTCCTGATTCCTCAGGAGCTTTGCACGGGCAGCAGCATTATGCCTCAGAAACGCAACCTGGGCGTAATGGAACTGGTTCGGGCCCGCACACAGACGATGCTCTCCCTGCAACAACAGGTGCTGGGCATCATCACAGGTCTACCCAGCGGCTACAACATGGACTATCAAGAAACCAAGCGACCTTTTATGGAGGCACTGGACCTCGTGCAGGAAAGCCTGGAGATCACAACGCTGGTGATGGGAGCGATCTCGGTCAATATAGAAAAGCTGGTCGAGGCCTGTAGCTTCGAGCTTTTCGCAGCGGATCAGGCCTATGAACTGGTCACGCAGCAGCAGATTCCATTTAGAGATGCCTATCGCAGTGTTGGCAAAGAGGTGCTGGCGCGGCTCGATCGCAAAGAGCCGCTACCAGTCGAAAGCCAGGAACAACTGGTCAAACGCCTGGAGGCTCGCAGCCACCTGGGCGGAGCTGGCGAGCCTGGTCTGGCAAATCTACAAAAACAGTTTCATGAAATTGAACAGAGCTGGCAGCAACGCCAGCAAAACTTTGACGTACACATTCAAGCTTTAATTCAGCAACCAGCGGATGCAAAGTAGAAAAGTGGAGGATACAATGGCAAAAGTTGTACTGGCCTATTCAGGCGGACTCGATACCTCGGTCGCGATTCGATGGATTCAGGAACAATATGGACTGGAAGTTGTTACGGTCACAATCGACATTGGCAACGACCGGGATCTCCCATCGATCGCAGCCCGTGCCGAGCAGATCGGGGCCGTCAAGGCTCTCATCGTTGATGGGCGCGAAGATTTTGTGAAATACTTTGTCTGGCCGGGCCTGAAGGCTAACGCAGTCTACGAGGGACAATATCCCCTGGCAACGGCTCTGGCTCGTCCGCTGATCGCTCGCCTGCTCGTAGAGGTGGCGCGTGCGGAAGGCGCGGTCGCCGTCGCACACGGCTGCACCGGAAAAGGCAATGACCAGGTACGTTTCGATGTCTCAATCAACACACTGGCTCCCGACCTGAAAATCATCGCGCCAGTGCGTGAATGGAGCATGACACGCGATAACGAGATTGTCTACGCTCACGAGCACAATATTCCGATCAAGACAACGGCGGCCAACCCTTATTCGGTTGATCAGAACCTCTGGGGTCGCAGCATCGAATGTGGCGTGCTGGAAGATCCCTGGGCCGAGCCGCCCGAAGAGGTCTACGCCTGGACAACCAATCCCGAAAGCTACGGCCTGCCTGGAGGTCCCCCCGTTCCAGAACCGACCTATGTGGAGATCACCTTCCAGGAGGGCACACCAGTGGCGCTCAACGGCGAAGAGATCGAAGGTGTAACGCTGATCGAGTACCTCAACAAACTGGGAGGCAAATATGGCATCGGCCGAATCGACCATATTGAAAACCGCCTGGTTGGTATCAAGTCGCGCGAAATCTACGAAGCTCCGGGCGCGACGATTCTGCTTCAGGCCCATCAGGCGTTGGAGGGTTTGACCCTTAGCCGGGATCAGGCCCACTTTAAAGAAATTATCACAGGCGAATATGCTCGTTTAATCTACAATGGCCAGTGGTATAGCGCCCTTCACCAGGACCTGGCAGCTTATGTGCAATCCAGCCAACGCTTCGTCTCCGGCACAGTCCGGATGAAGTTGGCGTTGGGGCGCAGCGCGATTGTCGGGCGACGCTCGGAAAACTCACTCTACAATCACAGCCTGGCTACCTACGATAGCGGAGACCAGTTTGATCACAATGCCGCCCTGGGCTTTATCAAGCTCTGGGGTCTGCCTCTGACGACGCAGGCGCAGGCACAGCTACTGCCCTCGATCGGAGTTGAAGGCAACCTGCTGAATTCTGGTAAAGTGATTGAGCGCAAGGCGGTCGCCGCAAAAGTTCGCTAACGAAACGAATCTATCGCAAACAGGGGAGCAGAGTATACAGGAATAGAACCACTATACTCTGCTCCTTCCCTGGCTCTTTATTTAGCATAACGCGTCATCTTCAGCCATAAAAATTCATGCGTTTAACCCCTCCACAAAAACAGTTCCATGATTGAGAACTCAGCCATTTCATTGCTCAACGCTGCCAGTGTGTGCATATAATACGATCAGCTATTAAAAAATTGAGCAAAGAGAGCGAAACCTTTTCAAAATGAGCGTACTTGAAACAATCAAAAACCGGCGCAGCATCGGCAAGATGACCGAGCAAAGTCCAGATAAACAGCAGATACAAACGATTCTTGAAGCTGGCACTCATGCCCCTAATCATCACAATGTTCAGCCCTGGCACTTCTTTGTGTTAGCAGGCAAAGCCCGCGAAGACCTGGGCAAGGTTATGGCCGAATCGCTGGCAGACCGCCTGGGGGAAACTGAGAGTCACCAGGCTCTGGCTCTGTTAAACAAAGAGCGGGGAAAGCTCCTGCGATCGCCCGTAATCATTGTTATTGCGTCCGAGCATCCTGACAATCCCAAAGTGGTTGAGATCGAAAATATCGAGGCCTGCGCGGCGGCGGCCCAAAACATGCTGCTGGCGGCGCAGGAGATGGGACTGGCTGGCATCTGGCGTACAGGTGCGCCTGCCTATGATCCTCGCGTGAAAAACTGGCTGGGTCTGGAATCTGAAGACCATATTGTCGCATTCCTCTATATCGGCTATCCAGCAATGGAGGCATCTGAACGCCGCCCTATCCCCGTTGAAGTTAAGACGCGCTGGCTGGGATGGGAATAAGCATCTAATTGTTAGAGTTTTAAATTATGAAACAGAAACAGGGTTTGGAGCACTATCATAAAGTATTCCGAACTCTGTTCCTTCTTCCCACAATAACTCCTGAAATTATACGAGTTCCTCTTACATCAACTGATTAAAGCAAGATAGAAGAAGTCTCACACGCTTGCTTCTGTTATAATGAACAAATGTTCTGATAGTAATGGATTCTGTGTATAAAGTAATGTCTGAAATACAGTGCAAGTCGCTATTTCACTTAGGTACATCTATCGTTTTTTTGAAAGAATATATTGGAGTTTAGATGGGAAAAGCAGAAAACAACAGTCGAGCTGAAACACAGGTAGGCAGCTTTCCGTCAGAAGGCGAGAATCACAATAGACGCTGGCTTGCACTGATCGTCCTCTGTCTTGGCTCTTTGATGATTGTGCTTGATACAACAATTGTAAATGTCGCGCTCCCATCGATCAGGGTGGGGCTTGGATTCTCCGCAGACTCGCTGGCCTGGGTTGTGAACGCTTACCTGCTCACCTTTGGTGGATTTCTCTTGCTTGGTGGCAGGCTGGGCGACCTCTTTGGCTACAGGCGACTCTTCCTGGTCGGGATCGCGATTTTCACGCTGGCATCGCTTGTTTGTGGCCTGGCCAGCACTCAATGGTTTCTCATCGCTGCACGAGGAGTTCAGGGGCTTGGTGCCGCGCTCGTAGCAGCGGTAGGGCTGTCATTACTTATGAATCTCTTTACTGAGCCAGGGGATCGTGCCAAAGCAATGGGCTACTACGGCTTTGTCTCCGCTGGTGGAGGAAGCGTTGGCGTATTGCTCGGTGGCATCCTGACCAGCCTGTTGAACTGGCACTGGATCTTCCTGGTCAATATTCCTATCGGTATTGTGGTGATTGTCCTCTCGCTACTACTGCTGCCAAAAACACGCGATGCAAACGCCTCTCACCAGCTCGATATTGCGGGAGCAATCATTGTAACGGCCGCGCTGATATTCGCCGTCTACGCGATTGTCAACGGGAATGAAGCAGGTTGGGGCTCCATTCAGACGTTGGGTCTGCTGGGTGGTTCAGTATTACTGCTGGCAATTTTCATCATACTTGAGTCGCGTATCACCTCGCCCCTGATACCACTGAGCCTTTTCAAGCTGAGAAACCTTACGATAGCAAATATCATTGGTATTCTGTGGCTGGCTGCGCTGTTCGCCTGGTTTTTCCTGTCCGCGCTCTACCTCCAACTTGTGCTCAAGTACAGCCCATTGCAGGTCGGGCTGGCTTACTTGCCAACAAACCTGCTCATGGCAGTTTTCTCGATTGGCCTCTCTGCCAGAGTTGTGATGCGCTTTGGCATCAGGATATCGTTGATGGTTGGTTTGTTACTGGCTGCGCTTGGGCTCGGACTCTTTGTGCGGGCTCCGGTTGGCGGAAGCTTTATTGTTGATGTACTTCCGAGTATGCTCTTACTTGGCTTCGGAGGTGGCCTGGCCTTTAATCCTATCTTGCTGGCTGCGCTGAGCGATGTTGCCCCAGGCGAATCCGGCCTGGCCTCTGGAGTCGTTAATACGGCCTTTATGATGGGTGGGGCGCTCGGTCTTGCTGTTCTTGCCAGCCTGGCGGCCTCCCGCACCAGCAGTCTATTGGCATCTGGTGCAAGCAGTCTGGCAGCCCTTAACGGTGGTTATCATGTCTCCTTCCTGGTAGGCGCGCTCTGTGCGGCGCTGGCAAGCATTCTATGCTTGCTCCTTCGCACGTCTACCGTAACAACATCGACCAGGAATGAAGAGGAGGATGTACCTGCTGAGGCTGTTCTCCAGGATTAATAAGACTGTTCGGTAAAGATTCAAAAAGCCCTGAGTATAAAATCGACTCAGGGCTTTTTGATAAGCTGCTTAATGCTCTAATGCAGGCATATCATTATTACTTCGCAGTCAAACATACTTCTCAGTCTAAAAAATAAATTGATGGGTTTTGCCGTTTACTATATAAAACTTATAAAATATAATAGTTCCAGAAATAGCTCGATAACGAGCAAGCAAGGATAGATCCTCAGGCCACAACCGCCCAGGAGAAGAAATGCTGAATATTATTGTTGCATGGTTCTTTACCATAAGCCTGGTGGTAGCCATTGTCACTCTCGCCATCATCGGGTCAAGAAGGAGAGCCTTCCCTGGACGCTATTTTCTGGTGAGCTTCTTGCCGACACTGATCGGCTTATGCACATTATCAATAGTATCTGTTTTGGTCTTTCATCCTGGTACCTCCTCTCCACCAAATAACCCATCAACAAATTTAGTTACAAGTATGGAGTCAATTCAGAGAATAAGTGACACGAATATCGGCGTGAAAATCCAGGTTTCTGAATCTGCGGTCCTGGATCAATCAGCTTTTGTCGTCGTTACAATCATAAATTGTAGCAAGGAGGTCGCTGCAAATTGTCAGAGAAATAACCCTCTTTTTGTACACCCCACCCCGGTAGGAACACCAACCGCTCCCATCGTAGGAGCCTTTGGTTCCAACTATAACGTCTTTGCCCAGGCTCAATTGAGTGGCAGCGCCTTCGCAATAGATCCAGCAGTACAGAAGCAACAATCTCTGGATCAACGTTCAGTCATTTTCACCTGGACGCTTCTTCCAAAATTCACCGGGGAGCAAATACTCAACCTTGACATCACAGGGGTCTGGATATCAACCAGGACCGGCCCTACTTTAGAACGGCCACTCGTCAACCGGCTAGTCTTTCTACAGGTGAATGTTCCACCTGAGAAGCAGGCTTCCACTCCATTCTTTACATTAGGACAACTCAATGTAACAGATCTCATTGTGGTTTTCCTCGGTTCCACCCTCAATGTCCCCTGGATCATAGAGCTTCTGAAAAAAGTGCGAAAATCGAGCAAGCCTGCATCACAAGACAAAAACAACCTCCCCAGAAAAAAACAAAAAAATAAGCGCCAGAGGCGGCCACAATGAGTCATATCCGATTTTAATAAAACGGAACAGGACATATTGGTCTTCTGTAAAAGAGGTACCTGCAAGGCGAGGAATTTCAGGCAAAATCCCCGGCAATTCTCAAATTCGTATAAATTGCTAAAAATTCATAGAAGAAATGAGTCTGAGGCAAGGAAAATGAGCATAGTCAGCCACTCCGGCTTTTCCTTCGTATAGGTCTTCCAAACGCAAATTAAGATGAAAAAATAGCTCATGTTTGTTACGCTCAGCATGTGCAAGAGCTTTTATGCCCTCGTACAAGCAATAAAGAGGACTCAGAACCCATTTTCTCATCTATTACTTCACACGTTATTGTTTAGATAATGTATGCTCTGTTTAAATTAATTGAATGTATTCATTTTATCTACTTGAACCGTTCTACATAAAGTGATTGGTAACTGGTTATACATAAAGCCTTTTCACACAAATCCGACGGGGTATATGTACAGTATTACTCCTTCACGGAGGAGAAATAACTACTATGAAAAAACTAGGTTTAGCGAGCAGTGCAATCATTGTTGCACTATTAGCATTGGTTTTTCTGACGCCTTTAAGTTCGGCAGCGCACGCTCAGTCTGCGGCGGCCCCCAGCGGGTCAATTACCCAACCCGTAACAGGTACTGCGGCAAATGGAAGCACATTTAATGGTGTCTACACGATCACTCGCTTTGCCCAAAGCAATGGCCAGCTTACTGCTATCGGAACACTTAGCGGAACGCTGACGAACGCTCTTGGCCAAACAGTTGGCACCGTTACCAACGTCCCTGTTCAGATTCCTGTTACTCCGGCAACAACCGCAGTATGTTCGGTTCTGCATCTGAATCTTGGGCCATTGGATCTTAACCTGCTTGGTCTGGTAGTCCATCTGAACACGGTTGTGCTTGATATCACCGCTGTTCCAGGTTCTGGTAACCTGCTTGGTAACCTGCTGTGCTCGGTCACTCACCTGCTAGACAATGGTGGTCCTTTAACCGGGATTGTCAATCTGTTGAACCAGATTCTGGCCCATTTGTAAGAGTAAGCTCAATTCTATAAATGCAAGTTAAGTAGTCTAAAAAAACAGGCTGACCTGACAATCACACTTTATAAAGATAGCCCCTGGATCATGATCTGTACAGATTGATCCAGGGGCTTCTTATATTTACAAAAGTATTTATGTAATTATATTCATTTGGAGCAGCACAAAAAAGAAGTGGAAGCCAGGGGCTATAATAGAAATATAGAATCTTCCTATGAGGCAATTTTCAAGTCAATTTGACCTGAATACATGCGACATAAGTAAAGAGAGGAAAATTCAATGCAATTCAGTGCACACAATCAACTTCAGGGAACGATCACAGCCATCAAACTAGGCGGCGTGATGGCAGAAGTCTCTATCGATCTGCCCGGCGGTCAAAAAATCACATCCACGATTACGCGCTCCTCGGCAGAGTCGATGAAGCTGAAAGAGGGGGATCAGGTAGTCGCCATAATCAAATCAACTGAAGTAATCTTGGGCAAGAACGATTAGCCTACTGTCCCTTAAGAAAACGAGGATAAAAAATCCTGAAAGAGACGAGCGTCTCAGCCAGGACAAGGCATGGCTTACGCCCCAGGATTTCTGCTGAGCAGAACTGT
>DASSXK010000180.1:0-2942 GCA_035703945.1 Ktedonobacteraceae bacterium
GCAATTATCGCGACAACCAGTGCCGCCGCTAATTTTTCTGTGCTCCTACGTTGGAACAATACTGGTAAAGAAACACAATAACATTCCAGGTCATCTAGCTCTGTTATAGGGAAACATAAAGCCGCGACCTTTCATGCACGGGAGGTACATTGTGCCAGGCGCCTATGACCCTCTACTTGCAGGCATTGTCTGCATCCTGGACCAGAAGCATACGATTATTGGGGCGGGATTTGTCCTTTCCATTTCAGCACAGGGAGGAAAAATCGCCACTTGCACCCATGTGATAGAAAAGTATTATGGCCGTATACATGATTCCTCAGATTCCACGGCCAGGCCAACTATCTACTTCCAGTTTGAGGTCGATGACCGCCAGACACTTCTGGAGGCGGTCGTTGAGCGATGTTCTCCCTCTGACACATATGATATCAGCATTTTAAGTTGCACCACAAAAAAATTCCCCAGTAAAGTGCGTTCGCTCCCCCTAGGACAGGTCATCAGTATTAAAGGACACCAGGTCAGCACTTTTGGTTTCCCCATCTGAATACCAGATTGGAGGGTCTCTGGGCAAGGAACTTCAACTGCTGGTGGGGAACGATGAATAAGAACCTGGGGTATCGCATTTTGCAACTGGAATCAAATAACATTTCAGAAGGTTTTAGCGGAGCCCCAGTCTGGGACGACGCTCGTCGCTGTGTGATAGGTATGATCACCGAGATCAAAGTTCCCGATAAATATGGCAGGCTCGGCCATATCTCCTTCGCGGTTCCATCTACGTATCTACAGGAACTTTCCAATCTTCCGGTAAAACCAGCGACAGTTTTGCATAGTCTTACGCCTTTAACGGAGGCAGAGGCCCACCTCTTTGTCGGCGACCAGGACACAATGAATCGACTGGCCTGGCGTTTACAGGATAGAGAACATTTTCTGGTTATACTGGGGGCAGATGCCGTCGGAAAAACATCGACCATCCAGGCAGGTCTTATCCCACAGATGCGCAACGGGGTTATCCACGGATACGAGGAATGGGGCTTCTTAAGCGTAACTCTCTCTGAGAATCCCTTCATAGAACTGGAAACGCAGGGACTTGCTGAAGCTTCAGTAAATTTGCTTGAAAGCATCCATGCCTGGTGCCAGAAAAACGCTTGCCCAAAAATGGTACTGATTATCGATAAATTTGAGGAGGTTCTTCAGACCTGCCCCGAGCCGCTTCAGACACACTTTATCAGCCAGCTCACTACCATCATCGAAAATGGCGAGGCGACAATTATCCTTATTCTCCGAGACGATTTTTACCATTTGCTGGCCAGGCACAAGCCACTGATTACGTACGTTGAGGAAAGTATAGTAAATGTTGTGCCGCCTCACACGCACGCTAATTTAGTCGAAATCGCGCAGAAACATGCTGCTGCCTATAACACGAATGTAGATCCCCGATTCATCGAGAGCGTCATCGATAAAGTCAAACGTTCTTTTGAGGCAACACCGAACCAGTCCAGCCTGATTCAGCTTTATGCTATGCAGTGGATGCACATATGGAAGCAGTTCAACAATCCAGGCATGCTCGACGCAAGCACAATTAATATCGACACCCTTCCTGAAAATACGGCAGATCTGGCAGAAAAGCTTTTCGAAACGCTTACTCAACAGGAACAGAACTTTGTACAACACGCCTTTATCTCCCTGGTCAAGCCAGGCAATCCAACTACATCAATCCCGGACATCTGCCGAACACTCCCACTTATTACGCTTTGCCAGAATGAACTGGAGCAGGAAATACTTTATAGATTTGCCGATGCGGGTCTGCTGATGACCGGGCGAGACCTGCAAACAAATGCAGAAGTCATATCTATATCCCAGAGTTCACTGCTTACTACCTGGCCCCGCCTTAAAGAGTGGCTGGCGCAGGAGCGCGAATTCTACCTGTGGCGCGGACAGCTCCGCGCTCGGCTCGCCCAACAACCGAATATTTCCAGCACCCAGGCCCTTCTCTCTCAGAACGAATTGCTTCAGGCCAGATTCTGGTTCAATCAGCGAGAAGCTGAATTAACGCAAAGTGAAAAAAGCTTGATTCAGGTCAGCATCACGCAACAGAATCAGGCTAAAAGGCAGGAGCAGCAAGAAAAGCGAAGCATGTTACAACGTCAACATGCCCATTCCATCGAACTGGCACAACAGGCCCATACATTGAGGAATCAAGCCGGACCGTCATTAGAAACAAGCGTTTTGCTGGCAATTGAGGCGATGCGCTCTTTCCCCTGCCCTGAGGCATATCAGGCACTTTATCAGAGCCTGATACTGCTTCCCAGGCTAGAATGGCATTTGACACATCCAGGAAAAATAGCAACGTCAACCTTTAGTCGCTCGGGGTCCTATTTAGTTACCGTTGACGAGCACACAATCGGGGTAATCGGCTTAAAAAAGGGGAGCAGCGTTGCGTCCCACCTCCAGAGTCCTACCCCCATTTGTAACAGCGCACTGAGTCTCAATGAACGTTACCTGGCAACAGCCAGCGATGACGAGTATGTCATCATCTGGGATCTACAACAGGGAAAAATCCGCTTTCCGATGGAGCAGAATAACAGAGTACATCTGGTTGCATTAAGTAGTGATACATCCTATCCACTCACAAGTCTAGCAGAGAAAGCGCCAATTCAAATTTTAGCGAGCGCCAGCCTTGATGGGCCGATCTTTATTGCACCAGTTGATCCTGGTGAACAGCAATACCGATACACATTAAAACCCGGAAGCCCCATTCATACGATGGCCTTTCATCCAACATCCCCACATCTTGTCACCGCCAGCAAGGCAGGCAGGGTCCAGATCTGGAATGCAGTAACAGGCCATCGGATCGGCCAAATCAAGATTCCAGGCCAGGTCAGCTTGCTTGCGTTCAGTCAGCAGGGTGAATATCTGGCAATCATCAACGATGAGGGCCTGCTCAG
>DASSXK010000308.1:0-11621 GCA_035703945.1 Ktedonobacteraceae bacterium
ATCAAGACGACGCAAAGCATCACCACGCGCCATCAAGCCCAGAGCGTGGTAGGACTTTTGCTCGGACAGTTCGCCGATAGCCATCAGATGACCCGACAGGACAAATGAGAGGTAGGCATCGGTGATCCATTGTTGATCAGCCGCACGCTTAATTCGATCTACAAGTTGCGCGAGATCTTCTGCGTTCAATTGCGTCACGATGGTCGTTAAAAGTCGCCGCCCTTCTGCTTCATCTGCGTCCAGAAGGGTGGAAATCAGGGATTGCAGTGTCATTCAGCGTTTTTACTTTCCCAGGTCTTCGATCACGACTGTTCGTTCAGGAAACTTGAGTTCCAGACGATAGTTAGCCTGGGGAATCGAGGAAAGCACAAAATTGCCCAACTCATCAATCTCTTGCGTTTCCAGCATCTTTTCCTCCACCCACAAAAACACCGGGATGCCCTCTAATGTCTCCAGCAAAGCACCTTCGCGATTCACAAAACCAATCAGTTGCACCCCTGTACCTGCGTTTCCCGGTCGCTCCGTTTCCAGTTGCAGCGAGATTGTCAGATCTTCGGCAACATAGCGACGGGGCCAGGTTGAGGCGGGAGCAATGTCGCGTTGAAAAGCCAGGCGCGGTTGAGGCGTGACCAGAGCAGCTACAACCCAGCGTACACCGGCACTGACCTGACCATGCAGCCACTCCAGGGCGGGCTCAATACGGGATGGGGAAGCAAAAGCGGGAGATTTCGCGGCAATTTCAGTCGGGATAAGTTCAGAAGCCATAAATTGCTTCAGTTCGGCAAGCTCTTTTACGCATAGTCCACAGAACTGCATATGCTTGCTTATCTCTTGCACACGTTCAGAGGCAAGCAGTCCCTGTTCATACTCTCCGAGCAGCAGACTTGATGGGCAATCCCATCGGTATAGTTTTCGGATCAGGGTGCGTTCGATTGAGCCGTATGCTTTTAGACGGGCAGCGCAGGCGGCACAAGCAGCCAGATGACGTGCAACCGTCGGTGATACCCGTTCTCCCAACAGGTACGCCAGTAGCTCTTCATCTCGAACAACACCTGGTTCATAACACTCCATAAGCTTTTCCTTCAGATCGACATATGATACAGGCAGCGCTATCAGCTTAGCTTCATATGACTCTCCATGCTACTTTATGTGGCAAATCCTCTGACCACATTTGAAACGATTGTTCACTCTCCAATGAACTAAACGGTTCTATTTCTAATTTTAGGAGTCTGTTTCGATCTGGATTTATACCAAAAAGAGCAAATAACCTGATCTGCTCTCAAATAGATTTATTCTGAAATAATGCTTGCAGGCGGCGATTTCGTCTCAGGCGTTCCAGGACATTGCGCTTGATCCGATAGACATCTTCAACTGTCGGGAAAAACTTCCGTTGAGAGTCGCAGATTTCACCAGGCTTCATGCCATAGACATAGGCAAGGTAGATCAAGAGCTTTTCATCATCGCCGTGTAGTTCCTCTTGAAGTACCTGCCAGAGGGTCTGCGCCGATAGCTCCGCGATCACGCTCTCCGTCGGGTCCTCGCTGGCTGGCTCGTGCTCCATCAATTCCAATGCTTCTTCGTACTGGCGCGACTGCCTTGACCGAACTTCATCGGCAACGACGCTATGCGCACACATTTTAAGATACTTCAATATCCCAGCCAGGGTATCAAATTTGTCCATCTTGGATGGGGTCAGGGCCTGGGAAAATTTCGCGAAGGTGGCATTGACAAGAGGGGCCGGCCCATCCTGTAGCAGAAAAGCGGCCGCGCTCTGGTGCTGATTCACCCATGTCAGGACAAGCGGGGAATATTGCTGATAGAGACTGGCCCACGCAGCATCATCACGTCTGATGATGGCACGGCGAAACAGCTCGAAACAATAGCGGTCATCTGAAACCCCCTGGCGTAAAAATTTGTTGGTTTCTTCAGAGCATAATTGTGCAAGCTTATTAATTGGGAATTCCTCAATCTGCCGTGTGCCATCACCATGTTCACCTTGAGTATCCCGTTCGCGCGAGCGCCTTGCAGACGCCTCAAAGCGTGAATGGGAGAGGTTGCGAGACTCCATCAACACAAACTCCCTGCTTCCATATTCCGACTTTTCGATGCACAAGAAGTATATCATCAAGACTACCGACACACAAGCAACTAAAGGGCACAACTACTCCCAAACTGAGTATTCAACCTAAAAGAACGCCCATTGCTTCTTTACAAAAAACGGGCATTTTCTCTGCCAACCGAACAAGCTCTATTCGCGCGTTCAGGTATGTTGAGCCACCTTTTGAGTACTCATATCTATATACCAAAAGGATCTATATACGCAAAACGAATTATCTTCACACATTGATTGTTGTCTCTTTTATTGAACCTGAGCCGTGTATTTAAAAGAAGATCTATAGTTGCTAAAAACGGACTTCCCTTGCATATCAGTCATTTTTTTAAGAAAGCAGAAAAGCGGATGAGAGAGTTCTATACGCGCCTGAGCCGAACTTTTTTTGGAAGTCCCAAACGCCTGTTTGATGGAATGATCATTACGCTGGCGCTCTGGTCAACTTCGGGACTGCTCATGATGCTTTTTATTGATATGTATAGCGCCCTCTCAGGCCGTAGCTTGCCTGCCTTTATGCCACTTTGTACAGCGCTGACCTACCTGCTCATCGGTTTGCTTGGCATTACTTACAGCCTGCAACGTTTCTTTGAGGAAAAACATAGTGGTACCCCCCTGGCCATTTCACTGACAAGCCTGGGAGGCGGATTGCTCTTTGTAGTTCTTTGCCTGACGGTCCTGACGACTCGCTAAACAGCTAGATAGCCTGATTTGGGCAAAGGCTTATCTAGTCTTGGATTGTGGTTGATCGGATGGCAATGCTCCGATACCGTTCAAAATTGCATCAATAGCCTCTTCCGGCTTAAATGCCAGTGGGGCCCCCATATGGAATATGTCTGAGAAGAGGATTTCATAGAACATCGGGCCGCTGATAAAGGTCAGTATCAACATCGGGTCCAGGTCAGAGCGAAGTTCGCCACGCGCCTGGGCACGCTTAACCAGGCTAATCGCTTGCTCAACCCTGGCAGCCATCAGTTGCTCATAAAAGAACCGGCCAAAGTCTGGATTAGACTTGATCTCTGCCAGCAACCTGAAAGCGATCTTTTCCAGGAACGGTGTATTTTCGCGGACAGCCATCCCAATCGTCAGAATGCGCAGCAGGTCATTCCTGATATTCCCCGTATCAGGGATAATCTCCCCATCGATACGCATCATATTCACGGCATCTTTCACCAGATCCTCTTTTGAGGACCAGCGGCGATAGATTGTGGTTTTGCCAACTCCGGCACGTTCAGCGATCCCTTCAATGCTCATCCCTTGAAATCCTACTTCAGCAAAGAGCTCCAGAGTTGCATTCAGAATCGCTTGATGTGACTGGGCGCTGCGTGGGCGCCCAGCCTTACGCGTTACAATTTCTGCATCAGGGTCCGGGTCGGATTCAGGACTACTCATACCTTTGTTTGGGCCTCCTTCTGTTCTTCTCGCTCCTTTATTGTAGCGATCCCCTCCAAGCTGGTCAAGTCAGTCGAAGCCTTTTTCTCGTGCGCTGGTAGGAATAACAGAGCAACCAGGGCCGCACAGAAGATCACACCGGCGCTTATCAGCAAGGACTGATCCATCGCGCTCACAAATGCTGCTATCGCGGCAGTATGGATCGTTTGTCCAATCGACCTGGGTACATGGGCAACCACAAGTGTCGCGGCACTGATCGAGTCCCGTACAACAGCTTTGAGTGGCTCAGGGAGCAGCCTCAGCGTATTCGCATTATCAATTGCGCTATGATAGGTAGCGGCCAGAATGCTGCCCAGCACGGCCACACCCAGCGTCCCACCGACCATACGGGTCGTATCATTCACCGCTGAGCCCACACCTGCTTTTCCTAAAGGTAGCGTCCCCATAATTGAGCTTGTCGCCGGGGCCATCGCCACTCCCATGCCCACCCCTAGCACGATCAACACCACCACCATCAACCCATAGCCACTGGCCGGGCTGGTGGTTGACCACAACGCAAACCCGCCTGAAGTAATCATCAGGCCAGCCGTGACCGTAATTTTCGTTCCTATCAGTTCCGTGATCCGGATACTCAAGGGAGCACCGACGAAAACGGCCAGGGCCAGGGGGATCGTGCGTACTCCGGCATCCAACGCGCTATATCCCAGGACCTCTTGCAAGTACTGAGTCAAGAAGAAAAGCGAGCCAAACATCCCAAAGGCCGTCAGCGTCAAGGCCAGGCTCGCCGCCGAGAAGCGTGGATTTCTAAAAAGCTTCATATCCAGCATCGGGCTACGCGAACGCAGTTCCCAGAGGATCATCATACTCAAGAGTACGCCCGCAATCACAAAGCAAGTAAGCACGACTGGATCGCCCCAACCATTGGCCGGTACCTGAATAATCGCATAGACAAGCGTCGTCAGTCCACCAATCGAGAGCAGCGCCCCCACTGGATCAAGCCGCGAGGCCGCCGGGTCCTTTGATTCCGGCACCAGCCAGAGACTACCCAATATCGTCAGAACAATCAACGGGACATTGATCAAAAAGACCCAACCCCAACTGAAATGTGCAAGCAGCCAGCCACCCGTCAACGGTCCAATAACCAGGCCCAGCGCTCCGATGCCGGACCAGCCACCAATCGCCCTGGCCCGCTCTTTTCCGCTAAACATATTCGTCGTAATAGAAAGGGTCGAAGGCATGATCAATGCTCCTCCAATCCCCATCAAGCAGCGAGCAGCGATAAGCTGATTGGCCGAGCCAGAAAAGGCCGCCCCGATCGACCCGACACAAAAGACCAGCAAGCCCACAAGCAACGCTCGCTTGCGTCCAAAACGATCGCTCAGGCTTCCCATTGTCAGCAATAAACTTGCAAAAACCAGAATGTAGGCATCAACCATCCACTGCTGCTGGCTGGCCGTTGCGGAAAGATCACGCGCTAACGTTGGCAGGGCAACATTCAAAATCGTATTATCCAGGCTAATCACCAGCAGACAGAGGCTCAATGCAGCAAAAGCCCACCAGCGGCTCTTGTACTCCTGCATCACATCTTGCTCATTCATGAGAACCCTCCATGTTTTTTTATTTCGATACGATACAACACCGTATCCATAATGAGCATAACATATTTATCTTAAAAACGCAACGGTATCGTATCATTAATTTTTGACAGACAGAGAGAGAGGAGGGTTCTAAGAAATCAGGTATCCTGGAAAATCTATGCAGTTTCTGGTAACACAAGGCTATTACCTCGACAAATGCAAAAAAATACAGTATGATATTTCTAGCCCTTCTTATGGCACAATGCTTGGTAATCCCATCAATGGTCAGATGCTGTACATGATTAGTAGCGCCAGTTAAATTGCTACACACCCTGTCAATTTGTGATCAATGACTTTGTATCGATATATTTTCATGCTGGCAAAAGAGCCCTTCCACACGTAGAAATCCAACCTGAATCAAGTCTTGCCGCTTCAACTCGGCTTGCTATTGAAAGACACTTCGCAACGGCGCTCACGCGCCTCCTGAATGCTTTCAAAGCAGGGAGCTCTGGAAAACATCACCGTTGATCGTTTCTGGCACGGTTCGTCCAGGCTTCTCAAGCGCATTCAGTCAACGAAGTGCATGGCTTGCTATTTTCTGAAAAATCGCTCATGATGTAACGACAAAGTCATAAGCCATTCGACTCGCTGACTGAATGTGTTTAGGAAGCCACAAAAAAGGTGCCAGCATCGCTCCATGTGGGAAGCCTTCCAGCACCTCCTGCTTGAGAAGCGTTCAGGAGGCGCACGAGCGCCACTGCGAAGTTTCGTGTCGTCGCAAGCAATTTATACAAGGGCTATGCAAAAACGGCTCCTTGCTGCGTTATGTTTAGGCACAGACGTTACTGTGACAAGCACGTATTTGGTACTTTGAGACTGAATTTGCCATCATACTCAAAAGTACCAGTCAACCTGAATACATACCTTTTAGGATCATCTACATAACATTTATTATGGGCATTATAATTCGTTTCTATCCGATGGTAGAACAATTATGCAAACAGCCATCGCCCATTTTTATGATCAATATGTACTGACAAATGAGCAGTATTTTGTCAGAGCTCATATTTTATGCTATCCTGAGGTGAAATTTGTAAATGAGTTTACCCTCTAGCTAAGTTATTTACATGCACATGGAGAGATTTTATATAGGGTGGAGTATTACATCATGCCACAACAGCGAGAAACGACAACAGATCGACTTGCAAACGTCATTCAGGTCATCCAGCTTGGGCGTAAGACTGGCTTGCTGACGGTCGAGCGTGGTGAAGGGGTAAATTATGAGGAGGGCTTTCTGACCTTTGTGCAGGGCCATTTAACACAAGCTCAGGCGGGACCACTCAGTAATATGGAAGCATTTAAGTGGATGAATACCTGGGGAACCTGTCGTTTTGCGTTTATACCGCAAGATACAGGAAAACAAGTTGCCGTTCCAGGAACTCCACCTCCTAATACACCTAGACCAGCGCATTTGCACGGAGCTAGACCCGTACACCAACAACATCATACCCGGCCATTTCAGCAGTTACAGCGAGATTCCCAAAGGGATACGCCGCCAGGCCTGGTAGTTGGACAGCCAAATGACCCAACAAATAATTTAAATTCCGCACAAATTGCCCGTAACAGGTTAAATACAGGGCAGTTTGCGCCGCGATCTTTCGCCCCTCAGTCGGCCTGGCCTTATGACGAAGCAATGCATAGAATTGAACAAATAGGCCTCTCTCGAACCCATAGGCGCTTATTTTTACTCCTGGATGGGAAAAGAGAGCTAATGGAGCTTGCTCGGTTGATGGGCCGCAATGAGGATGAAGTGCGACAACTTCTGAGTGACTTAGAGAGAGCAGGAATTATCCGATTTTAGCTCTCTCATAGGCTTCTTTTCTTAATCAAAGGATGGTTTTATACAATGTCACAACAACAAACACCAGCTCGTCGTGGGAGGTGGTTTTCATTATCTGTACGCGTCACAATCCTTTTGGTCCTGGCCGCAATTATTCCGCTTCTTAGCACTATCATTTATAGCGCGTATTATTCCCGCCCGGCCCTGGTCGATCAAGCAAACCAGGCCATGCAAACCGACATCAACAATCGTGTGCAGCTTGTTGATGAATATCTGAAAGAGCGCCTCTCAGACGCGACCACGATTAGTTCGGTTCAATCAATCCTGGAGTTCTACGCACCTCATCCCTCCGCCACACTCGCCGACCAACAAAGTCTGGAGGAACACGCCCAATTTGGTTTGAAAGCAGGCGAACAGCATGATAAATATTACTCCAACTGGACGCTCTTCGACCTCAATGGCAAAGTGCTATTGTCTTATCCACCTAAAACAACCACCATGCGCGGCGGCAGTTTTATACCAAAACAATATATCCAGCGCGGCTTAACGGGGCAAGCGTTCATCTCGGATGTTTACTACAACCCTAAAACAAAAGCCAGTGAAGTCGATATGTATGCACCGGTCAAACTTCCCACGCCACAAAATCCAATTCCTAACCTGGTCATAGGCTTTATGCGCTCTACCCTGAACCTCGGCTATGTCTCAAATATTATCAATAGCGAAGTAGGTGCCAATGGGAGTGGAAGCTACGCCTTTATTCTGGATCAATACGGTATACGCATTGCCGACCCCAATCCAGACAATCTTTTCACGGCCATCGCTCCTCTTTCTGGTGCTGGCCAGAAGGTTTTCAAAAGTGAAAACCGTATGGGTAATGGAACACCAACTGCGAAAGTTCTCGCCGACACGGCTCTGAATGATAAGATGAGCAAACCGCATCCGGATTCTCAATTCCAGATCACGCCTGCTGGCAAAAACGAGGATTTCGACATCGTTCGTGTTAGCAATAAAATTGTTCCCTGGAACTACTTCGTGCTCAGCCCGGTCAACACCGTAACGGCCGTCGTAGATCAGCAGCGTAACACAACTATCCTGATCGGGGCCATCGTTCTGATCTTTATGCTCCTGGTTGGTCTAATCGTCGGTCGCCGCACAACCCAGCCAATCATGAACTCGGTCGAAAATCTGCTCGGTAGTACTGAAGCCCTGAATACCCTGGCAAATCGCCAGCAAAAAGCTGCCTCGGAGCAGATGTGGGTGGTTGATTCTTCGCAGGTCGGGCTGCAATCGGTCCAGTATTACACCGAAGCCACCAACGTAGCCGCGAACCGCCTGATTGAAGTCACAAACGATCTTGTCCAAAATTGGAACAGAATGGATCAAAGGACCATCTTACAATCCCTGGAACAGATCATTACTACCGCCAAGTACATCCAAAATGCCTCTGATTTCCAGAATACCAGCAATCAGAAGCTTGCAACCGCGATCAAAGTTACGACCCAGGTGACTGAACAGCTCGCCACTGGTGCCACCTCCGCCAGTAGCGCCGCCACTCAGTTGGAAGGCGTTGTTGAACAGCTACGTCAGGTTGTCGGTCGGTAAACAATCTGACCTCATACGTCTCCCTTGATAAACAAAAAGACCAGCCAGGCGGAATACTTACCTGGCTGGTCTTTTTGTTCCTTTCGTTGCTGCTCTCTTCCACAAGAAACTACTATCAGCCATTCAATTCGTGGGCTGAAAGCACTTGAGAGGCTTTTGTAAACGTTTGCTTATCAAGCTTCCAGTTAGCACGAGAACAGCATAACGAATTGTCATTCAATAGCCAAAAATTACTCGCCGTAAGGTACCCAGATATTTTTCACCTGTGTAGCTTCGCGTAAGAATTCGGTCCCTTCGCCCTGGACAGGCACCAGCCAGTTACGCGTATGCCCATAGTTTACCCAGGTGCGTTTCATGTTGCTGATTGAAGCCGCCTCCACGGTCGTCGATCCTTCAGCGGTTCCAAAGTACCAGATGGCTTCGACGTCCTCGTGTTCAGCCAGGACTTTGCTCAGCACCTCGCGATCGCCTGTGACGATGTTGACAACACCGTCTGGCAGGTCGGAAGTCTCCAGAACCTGGTAGAAATCGGTCGCACTCAACGGAGATTTGGGCGATGGAATAACAACAACCGTATTGCCCATCGCAATTGCAGGCGCGATGAGCGAGACAAAGCCGAGCAGCGGCTGCTCATCGGGACAGGCCAGAGCCATAACACCGATTGCCTCGCGCATTGCCAGCGCCACCCCACGCATCGGGGGACGATGGATCTGGCCTTCGTATTTATCCGTCCAGGCCGCATAGGTGAACAGGCGCGAGATTGCAGCCTGTACTTCCTCGCCTGCTTGTTCGGGTGCGACACCTGTCTGTTGGCGAATCCGACGAGCAAACTCCTCTTCGCGTACCGCAAGGTTCTCGGCAATGTAGTAGAGGATCTGGGCGCGGTTATGCGTAGTGCTGCTTGCCCAACCGCTGGCCGCGTGGGCCGCCTCAACTGCGTTGCGGATATCTTTGCGATTCCCCTCGCCGACCTGTCCAATGACCACTCCCGCCGGACCATAGACGTCCAGGCTATATGCCGAATCGGGGCGGACTTGCTTGCCTTTGATAAACAGTTTGGGCGTGCGATCGATTCCTGGCAAAGCAGGCAGACCCCCACCATGACCATTCGAGACAGCTTTTGCTCGGCTGCTCTTCTGCTCAGGCTTCTTTTCCGCTTCAGATGTCGCCTTGCTGGCTTCTTCCTCTGCTTGCTTGCTCTTCCAGGAGGGTTTGATGTATTCGTAGAGCCCCTCTTTGCCACCCTCGCGACCATAGCCGCTCTCGCGGTAGCCCCCAAAGCCACTGGAGGCATCAAACTGGTTGGTGCAGTTGATCCAGACGCTACCCGCCTTGATCTTGGGTGCAATATCCAACGCCAGATTGATGTTGTCGCTCCAAACGCTGGCCGCCAGACCATAGTTGGTGTTGTTCGCAAGCTGTACGGCTTCCGAAGGTGTGCGGAAGGTCATCGCAACCAGCACAGGTCCAAAGATCTCGACCTGGGCAATCGTTGTAGCCGGAGAGACATTTGTGAACAGGGTCGGCGGGAAGAAGTAGCCGTCTTTTGGACAGGCCCAGGAAGGCTGCCAGACCGTCGCCCCTTCCGAAACACCCTGATCCACCAGCCGCTGAATCTCTTTCAACTGGTTCGAGGAGACGATTGCGCCAATATCGGCCGCCTTGTCCAGCGAATCCCCAACGCGCAGTTTCTCCATCCTGGCCCGCAGTTTCTCGATCAGGCGCTCAGCAATATTTTCCTGAACAAGCAGACGTGAGCCAGCGCAGCAAACCTGCCCCTGATTAAACCAGATTGCATCGACGACGCCCTCAACAACACTATCAAGGTCGGCATCATCAAAGACGACAAAGGGCGATTTACCGCCCAGTTCCAGCGACAGCTTCTTGCCTGAACCGGCGGTCGCTTTCCGAATGCTCTTGCCCACATCGGTTGAGCCGGTAAAAGCAATCTTATCAATGCCAGGATGGCGCACAAGCGCATCCCCAACTTTTGAGGCCTCGCCCGTCAGAATATTGACCACCCCTGCTGGCAGCCCAACTTCCTGCATAATTTCCGCGAACTTCAAAGCGCTCAGTGAAGTATAGCGAGCAGGCTTGAGCACAACTGTATTACCCATTGCCAGAGCGGGCGCAATCTTCCAGGCCAGCATCAACAGGGGAAAGTTCCAGGGGATGATCTGACCTACGACCCCGACCGGCTCATAGTCAGGTAGCTCGCTATCCATCAGTTGCGCCCAACCGGCATGATAGTAGAAATGCCGGGCCACCAGTGGAATATCCAGGTCGCGGGTCTCGCGGATCGTCTTCCCATTATCCAGCGACTCCAGCACAGCCAGCAAACGTGAGTGTTTCTGAATATGTCGCGCAATCGCATACATATAGCGTGCTCTCACATGGCCAGGAGTCTTGCTCCATACGGGAAAAGCCGCCCGTGCGGCATCCACGGCCGCATCGACATCTTCATTGCCAGCGGAGGCCACCTTCGTCAGCAGCTTGCCCGTTGAGGGATTGAGGCTTTCCATATAGGCACCAGCGGCCGGTTTGCGCCACTCACCATTGATAAACAGACCTAGAGGCTGATGGGCGTTCAACCACTCCAGGGCGGGACTCGCCGCTTCGGGTGCTGGTCCATACTCCATTGTCTCAAAAATTTCCTTAATACTCATCTTGCTTCTCCTGGATCAAGCCATCGGGTTGCGATAAGCGGCGGCATAGTGGCCGGTCGTATAGTAGGACAACTGACGTTCAATGTCGCCAAGCAGTCCGCTGGCTCCAAAGCGGAAGAGGGTGTTGTTCAACCACTCGTTCCCCAGTTCCTCTTTGATCAATATCAACCAGTCGAGGGCGTTTTTGGCTGTCCGAATACCGCCTGCTGGCTTAAAACCAATCTTGATGCCAGTCCGATCGTAGTACTCACGAGCGGCCCGCACCATTACCAGGCTAACGGGCAAGGTTGCATTTACCGATTCTTTACCGGTCGAAGTTTTAATAAAATCGGCTCCGGCCATCATACAGACCATACTGGCCATTCCGACATTGCGCAGCGTACCCAGCTCCTGGGTTGCCAGAATGGTTTTCATATGGGCTTCGCCACAGGTCTCAC
>DASSXK010000327.1:0-3843 GCA_035703945.1 Ktedonobacteraceae bacterium
AAGGGCCATAGACGCGCTCTGCAACCTTTTCCACCATGGCCATGACATCTTTAATGATGGGTTTGTTTTTGAAGTACAGTGCCTCACCTGGGACATCCTGAAGGGCCTCTGGATTGAGGTTCACTCCCTCGTAGATGAGCAGGAGCAGGTGATGGCACTGTGCGATGCGAAGTTTCTCTACCTTGCGGCGCAGGTAATCGGGATGCCAGAAACCGACCAGCTCGATCAGAACGCGCTGTCCGGTCCGTTTGTGTGTCAGGGCAAAATCGGGGATCATGACAGTGTCTCCCAATGGAAGCACTTCGTCCTCGCGGGTAAGCAACCACTGACCACGTTTGTCGCCGAACTTCTCTTCGAATTCTTGCGCAAAATCCGCTTCCAGGCGACTATCGAACAGGCCGCTTTGCTTAAAATGACTTTGTAATGTGGAGGTGTGATCAAGCCGATAGCTTACGGCATGGTTGGACTGTGGTGGTTGGACTGTGGCACTCATACTCCAGCGTTCACAGAGCAGGAGAGCGGGCAGGAAGGCTGCGAACTGGCGACCATAACGGGTGGTGGCGTGTACAAATGGCGAGATTGGACCATCAAGGTCAATCAGGTAGCCATCTTCTTGAGGGTGGACCCAGAACATGAGCTTAAAAAGTTTGAGGAATTTCCAGAGATCCTTGTAGTTGCTATGCACCTCGATTTGCATATCGCTGGCCCAGTAAAGAACTCCGCGTGCAAGCTCCAGGTTATAGCGAGCGATTAAACCCTCGGGCGTCCATTGGTTTCCCAGATCGCTCAGCAAATAGGTAGCGGGTCGATCCGCGAACAGAGCGTCCTCTAACTGATTCAGCGAGAGGCCAAATTCGTTTGCAGCGGCTTGCATAACCTCGGCACGTGATTGACGTTGGAACAATTTAGCGTCTGGGAAAACGGGGCCGCGAGCGAAAAGGTGTTCACGTATTTGCACCGGGGCAAGGGAAGTAGTCAGAGGCGTAAATGTTGCCGCGTCCATCAGCACTTTTGCCAGGCCGCGCACGACCACATAATCGAGGCGATCCCCCAGATAGGCTTCCAGTGATCTATTCCAGGCCGATTGCGATTGTCCCAGGTGCTGTTGTAATAAGTTGATAAGCTCGCTGGCCGTCTGGAGCCAGTGAAGATCGTGTTCCAGCCATTTGATTGAGAGTTCTTTGCTGCGAATATGCAGCCTTGGCCTGACGAGGTCCGCCGTAAGCACTACTGATCCTCCTGACGCTTGCGTCGCCTCTGCGCCTTGCTCTCTTCAATGGTTTTGCGGGCAATCACCTCGAAGAGTACTGCTTGCTTGTTTTCAACTTTACGTAACACGCGCCCCAGCCTTTGAATATATTCACGCGAACCTGACGTGCCGCTTAATACGATCGCAACCTTGGCCTCAGGTACATCGATCCCTTCATTTAAGACTTTAGACGTAACGATGGCATGATAGTGTCCTGTCTGGAAGCCATCGAGAATGTGTTTGCGTTCGGCGGCGTTGGTTTCATGCGTAATCGCGGGGATAAGGTAGCGGTGGGCGATCTCGTATACGATCGTGTTCTGCTCGGTGAAGATAAGCACCTGTTCAGCGGCATACTCATAAAGCAGCTCGTCGAGCGCCAAAAATTTCCCCTTGCAGCTTCCGACAAGCTGAAAGAGACGTTGGCGAGCTAGAAGGGCTCGTCGTGCGGCCTGATCAAATGAAGAGAGGCGCATCAACTCCATTAACCAGCCGGGTCCAAACTTGCGTGGTAGCTGATGTTCACGGATATAACTGGTATAGATCTCATAATCGGCGTCGTAAAGTCGCCGCTCATCTGCTGTGAGATTGACGCGTAGCCGCTCAGTTCGGTAAAGGGCAAGTTGCTGACCAATCAGGTCCTCAATGCGTTTCGTGTAGACGATGGGTCCGATCAAATCATCGATGCGCCAGCGACCTTGTTTCTGTTCGTGTGCTTCGGGGTAGGTCGCGGTGAGTCCTAATCGGAAGGGAGCGGGAGCCATAATCGCCGCTTCTCCCCAGCCCGGGGCGGGTAGATGGTGAACCTCGTCAAAGATGATTAATTTAAAGCTATTGCCATGCTCGGCAATCAGATCTCCAGCGGAGTGATAGGTTGTGACCGTAATTGGCAAGACCTTCTTCTCGCCGCTATAGTAGACCCCCACCTCGGTTGCGAAGCCATTGACGAGCCGGGCATACCACTGATGCAGCAGATCAATCGTCGGCGCAACGATGAGACTGGAACGATTGACACGCTGGATGGCCTGGATGGCAACAAATGTCTTGCCTGCCCCGGTTGGCAGGACGATACTTCCCCGGCGACCAGCTTTGTCCCAGGCGGCCAGAGCATCTACCTGATAGTCATGCGGCTCTCGCAACTCATGCAATTTGAGATTGAGCGTCTGCCAGCGGGGCACACGATCTCGAACCGCCTGTTCCTGCAAATAGGGCTGGATTGTGCCATAGTGATAGCCCTCGCAGCGCCAGCGTTCCTTGATCAGCTTGAAGGGCGCTGGAGGGCGATCCTGCTCACCGACATCGCGCAGAACGAGGGTCCCACCCTGGTAATAAACGGCCTTTTCTTCCATTGCCCTATGATAGCAGGGTTTCGGAGTAAAGGGTAGAGGGCTTTAAAGAATCGCATTCTCCAGGCCCACTGGCTTGTTTTTTGTGAAATATTTATGTATGGCTATCATTGGCGAATCTAAGTCCCCTGGCTTCGAGTGCGTTACGAAGTATCCTGATTGCTTTAGGGCCAACCCCATGCAATTGTAAAAGTTCCTGTTCACTCACTCTGGTAAATTGCTTTAGTTGCCGATAGCCAGCTTGATCGAACGCTCGCAGGGCAGGTTGACTGAGTCCAGGTGGGAAGTCGCTTTGTTGTGTCATTAGATTATTTTCCAAGATTATAAGCGACGGCAGTACGAATGAGTTCTTTCAACTTTGACTCATCAATCGTATCGCCCTCATTAAAATCAATTGCGCGTGTTTTTTTTGCGTCCAGGCCAGCGTTGAAGAGGTTCCCTGTATCTTCGAGCGAAGCGCCCTGGAAGAAGTTCATTTTTACGCCCTTTTTAAACGCGGAAACCGCACAAACAAGTCCTTTGTGAGACCAGACGGCTGCCTCCCACTTCCATTCCTCCGTAATATCAGGATCGGCCTCGTGGATGAGCTTACGTAGCTTGGCAACCACAGGGCCGCGCCAGTCTGTAAGTTCCGCAATTTGTTGGTCGATACGTTCGGATGGATTCATCTGTTTCTCCTTGATGTTTGGTGCATCTCTGCACCTCTCATATGTATTCTTCATCGTTTGCTAGATCAACGAGTATACGAAATGATCGAGTGCAAGCACATAAGTTCGTTATAAGAATCATGAAGCACTTTATCGTGTTAGCCTTTTTTGAGGAGCTAATGAACATCTCCTATATGGCTACTCTTGATCTTCTAGCAGGCGTTTTTGGGTTGCATTAATTTTGAAAGCGGACAAGTAATATGAATGTATCATCGAATCTCATTGTTTCATTTATCAGTCAATTTCAACAGGCTGAACCTATTCTTATTGGTTCATTTATCATTGCCGTAATTGTGACCGTTCTTGCTTATTATAGCAAATTGATGCGTAATAGTTGGTCAAAAAGGAGTGACAATAGTGAACCATTTGGATACGACTGGACTGATCTGATGGGCACGCCAGAATGGAATTTTGTAATAGCTGGGCAACGACAATAACAACGCCTGGGGCGGTACTTGGTACATTTCTTTCATCCGTTGAAGCAATAGATCAAAAAACGTTTCGATCCGGAGGCGTGCTGGGTATAAGCTTGTTTTTTGGCCTG
>DASSXK010000345.1:0-4127 GCA_035703945.1 Ktedonobacteraceae bacterium
CCTAAAAGGTGTATTTGCCTTGATTTTTGGGTATAATATTGCGAGTTATGATTATCAGAGGAGCGTGAGCGTTGTGCGTTTGAGTTTGCAAGATGTGAAGAAACACGTGTCGCGCCGTGGGGGGGAATTGTTTGTCTCGCTCCATCTGTTGCGCCCAGGTGAACAACACGTGGAGATAGCGGCCTTGATTGCCTATGAAGAACAGCACCTGAACCATCCACGTCGAGAATTTCAGGTGGATGAGGCACGTGCCCTGGTGGGAGATTATCGCCTGGCGGATTGTCTGATCGCGACACTTTCAAGCTGGTATCAGTGGCATCAGCCACTCTGGGAGGAGCGGTTAACAGAAGAGCAACTGCTGTTGTTGCGAGAAGCTGGCATTGTTTCAGCCGTGCAACTGCGTCTGGCCCTTTTTGATGAAATACAGCAAGGCTTCCAGGGATTTCTCCCTTCACTCCGGCGGGAACAGGTGCTGGCTGCGTTTGCCTCGCGCTACAGCCTCACATCGGAGCTGCTAGCTTCCTTACTGGTATTGGATCGAGAAGAGGAGGGCTTGTTGTGGCGGATGACGGAGGTTTCCCCACAGCCCGATGAAGTGGTCGCCCGCTATAATCAGCAGGTTTTTGAGTCGGCGTTATATAATGCTTCTGAGGCACGTTTTTTGATTGATTGCACTGCCTTTGGAAACACAACTGAAGTGCTGCCTGGACGCCGAAATGCTCCTGGTATCGGTCTGGGGGCTGTGATCAAGCGCTTGTGCTTCCTGGCACGCCGCAGCGGGGTGTACTATGACCTTGCTTATGCGGAGGTGGCTTCTAATGAGACACCACAACTTTTATTAACGCTCTATGGTCCACAGGAAACGACTGGTCTGCCGCAGCAGTATGGCTCGCGCCTGGCACGGCTGTGTCGCGTGTTACTGGAGTATGGCCTGGTCTCGTCCTCTAACAGGCGAGGCTCGTCGCGACTGTCCTCGGGCGCGATCATTCAAGCCGAAGCAACCGTCCATTTTCAGCATCGAGCGTATCGCTTTGTGATGGATGCTCCTCTTTTGAAACTTTTACCGCCGCCTGAACAAGAGGAAGAGCCTGTAGAGCGACATAATGCTCCGGGAGCGGTCTTTGATAGCGGCGTTGAGCAGCTCTTCGCGGAAGCCTTTATGGCGCTGGAGAGCAGTCAGGCAGTTGATGGTTGGGTGTTGGAGCGAGAACCGGAACCGCTACTGGTGGAACAGGGCGTCTTTATCCCTGATTTCGCCTTGACACGTGATGAGCAGCGCATTTACATGGAAATTTTAGGCTTCTGGACCCCTTCTTATCGTGAGCGAAAACTGCAAAAGTTGCAGCGGCTACGCGGTCGCGCGGATCTTCTGCTGGCGATTCCGGAAGATGCACGGGTCGCCTTTCAAGCGGTGTTGGCGGATTTTCCAGCCGTGTTTTATAAAGATCAATTGTCCGCGTCCGATGTATTACAGGTGATGCGCAGCCGTTATACAGATTTTTCGAAACGATTAGAGCAGCTCGATCGTAAAGAGGTTCGAGGGGTTGTTTCTCAAGCCGGGTTTGTACCAGAAAGTCAGTGTTATAAGCTTTTACATTGCTATAGCCGCACTGAAATGGCGCAGGCCGCTGCCTTGATTACGAATACTGAGATCGCATTTGTGCCCGGTGTGGGACTGTACCTACGCAATTGGATGGAACATCTCAGGCTCTTGTACGTAGAATGGTTGAAGATAAGTGGGGCATTACCGCTAGCGGAGGTATTGCAGGAAAGCCGCAGACGTTGGCCAGAGCTCGCAGGCTATGAAGATACGGCACTTGAAGCGTTGTTGGGGCTCTGGGAAGAGATTCATGTAAAGCGTGCCTCGATCTTTGAAGCTACGGTGGAGCTGGCAGAACAAAGTGGACTTGACGTCGAGGAAGAAGTGGAACCTGAACCCCTTGTCCGTACGTCTGGGGTGAAGCAGGTGCGGGAGCATCGCTCTCCCAGGAGGAAAAAGGAAACCACGGCGACGCAAGAGAATTTATGGGAGTGAATATGCGAAGCAGTGTCAAACTGATTGCTTTTAACTGGTATTGGATACTTCTATGGAGATAAAAGAACTAATTGGTGTGACGCTGGGCACGTGCACACTGGAACGGGTGGTAGGGCGCGGAGGGATGGGAGCTGTCTTTCTGGCGCAACAGGCCCGACCTGTTCGTACGGTCGCTGTGAAGGTGCTTATTCCCTCTGCTGATGATAGTCCAGAGCAGCGAAAAGTTTTCCTGGAGCGTTTCAGGCGAGAGGCTGATACAGTCGCAAAGCTGGAACACAAGAATATCTTGCCAATTTATGAATACGATGAAGCCATTGTGGATGGTCAACAGTTGGCTTATCTCGTCATGCCCTATGTGCGCGGTGGAACTTTGCGGCAGCGTATCGATGAGCATCGACGTGAGGGTCAGCAGTTTGATCTCAAACTTGTCGTTGATTACATCAGTCAGGTTTCGGACGCGCTGGATTATGCGCACAGCTTTGGCGTGATCCACCGGGATGTGAAGCCGGCCAACCTGCTGTTTCATCAGGATGGTCGCTTGCTCTTAAGTGACTTTGGGATTGTACGTGTGCAGGCTTCTCCGGCCTTGACCTCGATTGGAAGTTTTCTGGGAACCGTTGAATATGCCTCACCGGAGCAGATCAGTACGCATAATGTCGATACACGTTCAGACATTTATTCGCTTGGCATCATTCTTTATGAAATGTTAATTGGTACAGTGCCTTTCAGCGGCCCTAATGCGTTTTCGGTTATGACCAGGCATTTAAAAGAGCCTGTACCATCACTGCAAACTCAGCGACCGGATCTCTCAGTCGCGATTGAATCGGTAGTCATGAAAGCACTGGAGAAAAATCCGGGCAATCGCTATCAGAGCGCGAACGCGATGGCATCTGACCTGCGGGCCGCCGTCTCTTTCACAGTCAACTCGGATGCAGTGGATGTCTTCAGCGAAGAGACGGTCCCGGCCTCCGCCTGGGAGCCATCGGGGGCGCTTTCAAAATCAGCGGGTCTGCCACCTACACGTCCCGCCGGACCCTCAGGAGCAGTCCCGCGTGGTGGGGGAGCGGTTCCTCGCGCTGGTCAGGGTCGCAGCCCCTATGCTTATGATGCGCAGAAAATCGTCCCAGATCGTCAAGAGCAGGGTCAGATTCGCATTGGGAAGCCACAGGCTCAAACATTTGATCCTCGCCTGAATCCGGATCTAAACGCCAATCCGGAGGTAAGGCTGTATCATGAAAGCCGAAGGGTCGCTTACTATTGCACCGCCCTGATCATTTTATTGGTCCAGTTCCTGGTGTTGTATCTGATGTTTGGCGTGATTATGGCCAATAGCGGTGGAACCGCCTCATTTGTGCCGCTGGGCTTGCTTATGGGAACTGGCGTCAACCTGTATGTGTTGGGGACGTTGAGCTTTATTGGCGTCACGATGCGCAAGAATATCAGGCGACCTTTTTACTTACTGCTGGCGGTTGCCGCTTTGACGCCACTGGTTGCGGGAGCGTTTCTGGGTCTGGGTGGCCCTATAAAAGGTCAACCTATTCTGGCCTATATTCTGTTGTTGCTAAGTAACATCTTCTCGCTGCGTGAATTGGCAAGCGTCGATCGTGCGGGCGAGCGGGTGGAGACAGTTCCGGTGCGCTGGAATCCGGCCCTGGTGGGGGCTGCCAGTGGCCTGTTCCCGCTGACGATTATCCTGTTCTTTGCGTTTGCAACGCCGTCGAGCTATAACTCGCAGTTGCCGCCGCTTTATAATCTGCTGGGAATCTTCTTTATCATCTTGTTGGGGTCGCCAACGCCGGGAGCGGTGCTGGTCGTGTCGCACAGTGGGCGGTTATCATTCCCCTCGTTGGTGCGTACAAGTGCGCTGGCGGGCGTTATAATGTTCGCGGGAGCCTTTCTGTTGGTGGCACTCTGGGGAATTTTCTTCTCAGGCAAGCATCAGATTTTCTACACATTTAGCAACTCGTGGTTGGCGATGGGTGTCTGGCTGGTATTGCTGGGATTGGTTGGTGGCCTGCGAGGCATGCTTGATGCCTGGTTAAGCCGTTGGTGGACCAAGCAGAACTGAGTAAACAACCTTTGATAACAAAAG
>DASSXK010000382.1:0-4730 GCA_035703945.1 Ktedonobacteraceae bacterium
GTGCATTGTGGTATTCCAACCCAGGGGTCAATCTTAAAGAAACGCTATGAAATTCAACGCCTGATCAAGAAAGAGCGCGATACTGTAACCTTGCAGGCTCTGGATCTCCAGGCACAAGAACCTGTGACCGTGCGGGTTCTCTACCCCATCAGGGCCACGGACGAAGCACGCGAATATTTTTTACAGGACGCGGAGCTGGCTACTTCCCTGTCCGCGAATGTCTCAGAAACTGACAGCGTACGTGTCATTGATTTTGGAGAGGAAGGCCCGATCGTTTTCCTGGTGAAGTCTTCTCACGAACAACATGTACCATCAGCAGTAACGGCCCCTCCCTCTGAGTTGGTGCCTCAACCACCAATTCGAAACAGTGATCCCAATCTACCAGAGTTTAATAGCGGAGAGTTAACTGCCTTCAGGCAGCCAGCAATCCCAAAGGTTCGCAAATCATTCAGTGGCAATCAACCTTTGAATATGCAGGATTGGATCAACGAAGGGAACCTGGCCTATGAACGCTGTAACTATGCGGAGGCTTTGCAGAATTATGAAGAAGCCTTAAAGCTGGACATCGTTTCAGTCGAGGCCTGGAGCGGTAAGGGCGCGACCCTGCTGCACCTGGAGAGGGCCGAGGAGGCGCTGGTCTCATTCGATCATGCGCTCTCCTTACGACCAAATGACTCCGATCTCTGGAACTCTCGCGCCAATGTGCTGCATGAGCTTCAACGCTTTGATGAAGAAATGTATTGCTATGACCAGGCTCTACTCTATGATCCCAATTATGTCTTCGCCTGGAGCGGTCGTGGTATGACGCTTGCGGAACTCAATCGGCCCGATGAAGCCCTGGAGGCATTTGATAAAGCCCTCCTCCTCGATCCAGGCCAGAGCGTTATCTGGCAGGCCATGAGCGATACGCTCTACAGTCAGCAACGCTATGAGGAGGCTTTGATCGCGATCGACCGAGCTCTCAACCTGGAGCAGAACAATGCCTCGCTTTGGGATACAAAAGGCAATATTCTGCGTCGAATGCGATTACCTGATCAGGCACTCCCCATTCACGAGCGCGCGCTCCTGCTGGAACCACAAAATCCGATGCTCTTTTTTGATAAGGCCAATGACCTGCGCGACCTTAAACGCTATCAGGATGCTTTAAAAGAGTATAACCATGTGATCGAACTCGATCCAACACTAGCGGGGACGTGGTATAATCGAGGAAACGTCTTAGCTGCCTTACATAAGTACGAAGACGCCCTGGCATCCTATGATCATGCTCTTGAATACGATAATGGATTGATTTCGGCCTGGTACAATAAAGGAAGCCTCTTGCATGAAATGCAACGCGATGAGGAAGCGCTGATTGCCTTCGATCATGCTCTTGCTGTAGATGCCCACTATATTGCAGCCTGGAACAATCGCGGTCTCTCCCTATTCGCCCTTGGACGCCTGGAAGAAGCTCTTGCGGCACTTGATCAGGCAACTTCTTTTGCACCTGATGAGCCGGATGCCTGGTATAACAAGGCAGTCGTTCTGGAAAAATTGGGTCGTGGAACAGAAGCTAAAACCTGTCAAGAATGGGCACATTCCTTAGAACAACAGGCAGCGTTATGACAAAGGCCGGGGAGACTGGGTCTGAACTTAATTTCGTCTCCCAGGCTCCCTATCCCAGAAGCTAAGTAAACTAGAAATCCGGAGGAGGACATGCGACGCTGCGCTGATCTAACTGAATGTGGCTATGACAATCGCGATAGCGATCTGTTTTGCCGCGCGTGTGCATTGCCACTCCTGGGTACCTCTCTGGCCGCACGCTACATGGTGGATACCTTGTTGAGTAAGGGCGGGTACGCCGCTGTTTTCCGAGGCATCGATCGCAATCTCTCCCGACACGTTGCGATTAAAGTGCTCCTTCCCAGCAAAACAACCAATACAGAACACGAGCATTTTCTGCGTGAAGCACGCATCGCGGCAACGCTCGACCACCCAAATATCGTTCCGATTCTCGACTATGGCAAAGATGGCCCCAGTTACTTCCTGGTAATGCCTCTCTACACCGCTGGCTCGCTTCGGACACGACTGGCCAGCGCCGATGGTCCCCTGCCTCAACAGGAAACAACCTACAATTTTCATCAACTGGTAAGCGCGCTACACTATGCCCATACACGCACCCGCCCAATCATTCATCGCGACATTAAGCCTGAAAATATCCTGATTCACCAGGAGGATCATCGGCTGGTGATTACAGACTTCGGTATCGCTCGCGTTCTTGAGCCCGGCGCTCGCAGTGGAAAAACTGTGACCGTTCGCGGCACAGTTGGCTATATGGCACCTGAGCAAGCCAGCGGAATTGTAGATCCACGCAGCGATCAATATGGCTCGGCGGTTGTGCTCTACGAGATGCTCACAGGCTATCATCCGCATGATCCGGCAGGTGGCCCGATTCCACCTCCCTCACAGTTCAATTCTGATCTACCCACGGCCCTGGATACAGTCGTGCTACGGGCCCTTGATGCCCGCCCCGAAGAGCGTTTCGTGGATATGTTGGACTTTATGCAAAAATTCGATAATGCATATCGCCAAACAACCAGCGACACGATTCTGGTTCAGGCCAGTAATTCTTCCGTGCGCAGCGCCCCGCCAATTGTGCGTCGCGTAACCAGTCCTCCCCCAAGAGAAACAAGCTCTTCCAGGGTACAGACAAACGCAACCAATGGCAATCGCAGCACACCTATGCGTAGCACCCAGACCAGCCGCAGCAATCTGGCAACGCGTAGACGCGAGGCCCGTCCTCAGGTCAATGGCACGGCCGAAGAAAAATGTCACGAGGGCGATTCTTTTCTCAAGCAACAGCAATATTCCCAGGCGCTACGTGCCTACGAGGATGCGCTGGTGCTGGACCCAGCCAATTTCCACGCCTGGAATGGCAAAGGGACCGCCCTGTATAGCCAGCGAAACTATCGCAAGGCGTTCGATGCCTACCAGCGGGCAACTGAAATCGATCCACAAAGTCCGATTGTCTGGGTCAGCGCGGGTATGACGCTGAATCGTCTGCGGCGTTTCCAGCAAGCCGTCGTGCACTTCGAGCGGGCGCTTTCGTTAGATCCGCAGTATGTCGCCGCCTGGAACGGTAAAGCGGATGCCCAGTTCGATCTCAATATGCTCGATGAGGCCGTCGATTCGTATCAGCAAGCCCTGGCAATCGACGAGGACAGCTTCCAATCCTGGAACGGTTTGGGGAATATCCGCTCGTACCTGCACGACTTTGCGGGAGCGGTTGAGGATTACAGCCGGGCGCTGATCGTCGATCCGCGCAATGCCGTCGCCTGGTGCAATAAGGCCGAGGCTTTGGTCCGGCTGGGCCATAACCGCGCCGCCCTCGACGCCCTCAATGAGGCAACCGAGCTCGATCGTGGCTACGTCCGCGCCTGGAATCTCAAGGCGGATGTTTACGAATCGCTGGGCAATCCCCAGGAGGCCCAAAAGGCTCGCCGTCGCACTCGCCCCTGGGGCCTGATGAATTAACGCAGGTGGCTGTTTTTCTTATAAGATGAATCAAATCCGCTGGCTGACTTCCTCATAAACACCCAAACGCGCACCGGCATTTCCTGCCTGATGCGCGTTTGAATTGATATATACAGCGATACAATTTCAACAGATCAGCTTTGCATCCCCAACAGATTGCCGCTTTCGTAGCGCCTCAATCCCAGTGAAAACAGCAGGTAAGCGATTGTTCCAAAGAACAGAGTGAAGGCAACTACTTCTCCGGTCAACAACCATGAATGTTGTTGTAAGGCCTGCATGGGCAGGTACGCGATAAACCCTGATGGAAGCACAGTGAACAGCAGTAGCAGCACTCCGCCCCGGAATATCTCCTGGGGATAGGTAGAAAAGCTAACCAGTACCCCCAAAAGCTGCTGTGCCATCCCCTCCAGGTTCCCTAGAAAAAAGGTCAGCGATCCGATGATTACCAGAAAAGCGGTGAACACCACGGCACTACAACAGACCAGGATTCCATATAACACCATTTGCAGCGGATCAGGATGGACAAAAAGCAGAAAACCTCCCAATCCAAACAGCATATCGCCCCAGCCACCAGGATCAGACGCCGAGACACAGGCATGCAGCAACACATTGCGCGGCATACTCAGGTAAGCATCCAGGCTGCCATTCATAATCAAGCGACTCAGGTTTACGGCATTTCCAAAAACGCCCATACTTATGCCAAAACCAACCGTACAAATCGTCCAGAGCAGCAAGATCTCGCGACTATTCCAGTTGTGAGCAATCGAAAACTGCTGAAAGTAGCTTAGCCAGAACAGCAACCAGAGACTATCGCTACTCACCATTACGGCGATCTCCGTTATAAAGGCCACCCGATACTCCATCGCGGCCTGCACATTCGCCAGTGTATAGGCTCCGATAAAGCGGAAGGCCCCGATCACCCTGCTTAAAACTCGCAACATCCTTACCCTCCGTTGATATTGACTCGTCGCAACGCCAGACGATAGATCAGGCCCAGCAACAGACCCACCACCAGCAACGTCAGCCCCTGCTGGAGCAGCAGTCGAAGAAATGTATCCCATTCAAAATGCACAAACGTCCGGGCGGGTCCATAGAGCATCGCACTGAACGGCAGCGCCAGCGCGATATTCCGCCAGGGTTGCGGAAAAAGGTCCAACGGTGCCATTACGCCACCCAACACCAGTACCAGTCGGCTAAAAATGAAGGTAAAGGCCTGCGTC